>JBHARQ010000106.1:0-3476 GCA_041831015.1 Simonsiella sp.
ATTATTTGATAATATGATGATTTTATAGAGAGAGATGTGGCATAACGGCTGGTCGTGGGTCAGTACCGCGCCTAGAGATTGGATAAAAAACCTGTTACACTTGCCCTGTTTTTTGATAACTGGGGGATAACATCATGCAGCCTGAAACGCACAATAATCAGCCAAATTTACCAAATTATTATGTTTTACTTGGCATTAGCTTTAAATCAAGCCTAGATGAGATTAAACAAGCAATGCAACAACACGCACAACTACAAACGCTTAATTTAGAAACATTAAAAGGTTGCAAGCAACATTTGTGGGATGCAGATAGTCGCGCTCAATACGACAAACAATTACTTGCAACATATCCTGATTACAAAGCACAAATTGTTGCTCAAGAACGTGAATTAGCCAAAAAACGCCGTGAAGCTCGTGAAGCTGCACGTGGGGAAACTAACCAACTCCACAAAAAAGACAAAGATGCCGAACCTGAACAAAAACGGGGCTGCATGGATTTTGTAGCTCTTATTGCAACAGGGCTTGTATTAGCATTCTTTTTCCATAGCTGCGGCAGTAATGGTAGTAGCTCAACTGGCTCATCAAAGCGCAGTGAAAGTGCCTCATCAACAAGCTCATCACGACACAGCGAAGGTAGCGCATCTTACGCTTGCAAAGAAGCCGTTAAAGCCGTTATGAAAGCACCAACCCAAACCACTGTTAGCTTTGATAAATTTACAGTAAATGGCAGTACCTACACATTTTTTGGCAAAGTAGATGCCCCTAATAGCTTTGGCGTGATGCTTCGCAGCAACGTTTCATGCACCGCCACACATCAAAGTGGCTCAAACTACAGCACTTCAGTGAGTGTCCAAAATTAAAAAAACCGCGCAAAAGCATCAAAAACTTTTGCGCGATTTTTGTCATGTACTACGCGAATACTTGCAAATGATACGGCTCTTGTTTACCGCTTGGCGTGATACAAGTGCCACTAAATTTGGCTTTGCCCCAATCGCCGCTCAACCAGTCAAAATCGCCATCGGCTGCCACGTTGGTTTCCCACACATTCAGCAAGGCATTTTCGCCTGTTACGCGGTTTTTGCCGTCAATCTTCAATTCCAAATTCAGGCTATCCAGCGTACCTGCGCTAATCGCAAAGCCACCGCCTTCGCGTGTGGTGTAGCTGATGGTGGCTGCACCTGCATCTGATTGACTGTCGGCGTGTAGCATAATCAAGCCAGCATTGTGATTTACTGTGTAATCCGCTTTATCCACCGCACCACCAGCCGTCAAAGTCAATGTGATGTCTTTGCCGCTGTCCAAATTGGCATTTGCCAGCTCTACCCATTCGCCTTTGACCAACGTAATGTTTTCGCCGCTAACGGTTTTCAATTTGGTATCCAAATCAGCCGTTTTGCCCATCAACATAAAGCCAAAATTGCGCTTGTTGAACGTGTCATTTTCCCACGAAATTTCAGGCGGTTTGGGTGTTGCCAAGCTATCCAACGCTTGACCGAAACTGTCTTTTTTGAATGAAATACGCTCGTCTTTTTCCGAGCTGGATTTAATCACCAAGCTGGTGGTATTGCCCAATTCAAACCACGTTGTCGTGCCTTTCAAACGGGCAAATACCGTGCCCGCGAATTTTAAACCTCTGTCTTGTTGTTGCATAATGTTTCCTTTGTGTTGATTTTCAGGCTGCCTGAAAATTTAAACGCTGTTTAAAAATGATTTAAACCACAATGCTCACGTCCACGCTAAACGTGATGGGATAAAACGCAAAGCCATCGTGATACTCAATACTCGGCGATTTTTCACGGCGAAACGCGCTGTCGGTCAAATGCGCATCGGGTTGCCAGCCTTGAAACGCTGACTGAATGGCAGTCAAAACCTTGCCGATTGTGTGCAATTTGCTTGCGCCATTGGGCAAATAAGTCGCGCAATAAACCAACGTAAAATACAGCGTTTCCGTCTGAAATTTACCGTTTTTCGCATCGCTTGTGGGTGTATTACCGCCAAATGCCACATAAACTGTGCCGTCAAGCGGTGCAGATTTACGCTTAATCAATTCGGCTAATTCGCCCATTTCTTTGACCGCTTTCACGCCTTCCACTTGTTTCAGACGTTCCAGCAAATGCGGATAAACGGCTAAAAAATTACTGTGTTTTTCCATATTTACGCCTCGTCAAATGCGCCATTCAAATATTTAGCCAGCAACTCATCAATTTCACGAATGTCATCTGCTGAAATACCCAAAAATGGACGTGCCACCATTTTTCGCGTTCCTAGTTGATGATAAACCGCATACTCTCTATCAGAACCTGCAATTACGCTGTTTTTACTGGCTTGGTGTGTAATGCCGTCCAACAAATTGCCCGAATCAATCAAAATATGACTACGCGGTTTGCCGTTTACATTAGCCCAAGCGTTGCCGTCAGGGTCTTGCTTGGTGCGCCCAATACGGTCGCCGATACTGGCTTCCAAAATACCGCCCATTTCGCCCATTGGTACACTCAAATCACCCAGTCGCAACTGCAAACGATTTAATGACGCGGTAATCGGCGCAAAATCTGCCGTGATTTTAAGCTGCATAATCGCTCCAATCTGGCGGTTTATTTGGCTCTACCGCACAACCTGTGCGATTGCGCTCTTCGCTGGTTAGCACCGCCAACGTGTCGTCCAGCATCGCAGGGTGCTTGCTGGCAAATTTCAGCCACTCAATCGCCAGTTTATATCGTTGCTCTACGATTTCGCTTGCCGCGTCATCGTAAATGCGCCAACGGGCAATGTCGCACACATAGCCTTTGAGTGCTGGCGATGGCTGGCTCAATCGCATAATCCCTGCGGCGCGAACATAGCTTTCTGCTTCCGCCACCGCGTCATCAATGGCGCGTTGCACCACGTCAAAATCAATTTCGCTGGCGTTTTCGCGGTCGGTGCGCTCGGCAAGCTCACGCTCGCCAAAACGCACCAGCAAATCATCAAGCCCAATCATGATTACGACATTTTCAGCGTGGACACCAATTCAGGGCGTAACACCATCGGCAACGGATTAGATTGCATATGCAATTCCCAGCCTTTGCCGTGTTTGGCTTTTTCGCGGCTGGCGTAATACGGCTTGCCCATTGTGTTCACAAATTCCACCATGTCGGCAGGCGCAAAGTATTCTTTGTACATACCGCGCACCACAGGCAATAAAATCGCTTCGCCAGCTTTAATGTCGGCAGCCGTGCCAAATTCGCCCGTATAGTGAATAAATTTCACGCCATTGTGTTCAAACACAATCGGATTGATTGCTTCTTTATTACCTTCACGGTACACCGATGCTTCACGGTAACGCTCGTACATGGCTTTAATGCTTGGGTGGTATTTCAATTTTTCAACAAAATCATAACTACATAACGCTACCCAGCCACTTGTCATTGCGCCTTTAAGTAGCTTGCGCTGGTCTGCCAACACCTTATCAATCAACGCGCCTACTTCGGTTTTTTCACTAC
>JBHARQ010000107.1:0-3177 GCA_041831015.1 Simonsiella sp.
CCGCATTTTGATACAAACCGAAATAAAAATTTAATCAAATCAACCAAGCGGACGAGCCGTCCGCGCTCCATTGATGTCATTGACTTTGTTTGAGATGCTTTTGCAAAGGTTTCGGATTGTTGTGTACTGAAATGGGCAGACAAAACGGTTAAAACACCACTCACCATCACCACGGGCGCAGCGTGGGTGCGGCGGCAAGACGCCGCGTTCTGGCAATGAACATGAATCTGTTTTTATGGCGCATTAGCGTATGACTGCCGCCCAGTCTTGTTCAAAATAGGCAACGAGTTTTTGGTTATTCAGGTAATTGGGTTCCACTTCGCGCCGTGCCATGTCGGGCGCAAAACGGAACATTTCGGGCAAGGTGTGCGCGTTTAAATATTGGGTCGGCACGCTGATTTTTTCAGGCAGCCTGAAATCGTTGGTGGCACTTGCCAGCACAAATCCCCATTCGCCAAAGCTGGGAACATAGACGTGATACGGCGCGGTGTGCAATCCCGCCGCCTCCAATGTTGCCACCACCGACCAGTAAGCATTCGGCGCAAAATAGGGCGATGTAGATTGCACCACGATTTTGCCGCCAGCCGTTAAATGCCGCGCTACCGAGCGATACATCGGCACGGAATACAGTTTGCCTAATGAGAAATTGGATGGGTCGGGCAAATCCAATACAATCACGTCAAATTGTTCACGATTGTGTTCCAGCCATTTGGCGGCGTCGTCGTTAATAACGTGCATTTTGGGGTGGTTGAGTGAATTTTGGTTGAGCGTAACCAAGCGGGCGGACGTGCGAAAGGTTTTTGTCATGTCGGGGTCTAAATCCACCAAGGTAATGTGTTGAACTTGGGGATATTTTAAAACTTCTCGCGCCGCCAAGCCATCGCCGCCGCCTAAAATTAACACGCGTTCGTGTTTTGCCGCCATTTGCATGACAGGAATGACAAGGGCTTCGTGGTAACGGGCTTCATCGCGTGATGAGAATTGTAGATTGCCGTTAATATACAATCGGGTATCGTCTTTCCATTGGGTAACGACCAAGCGTTGATACGGCGAATGGCTTTCGTAAACCACGGGGTCGCCAAAATAACGTTGTTCGGCTTGAAAAACCAAGCGGTTGGCATAGATAAATGCCAAGCTCAAAATGGCTAACACCAGCCAACTGCGCCATTTTAATGATGAATAATGTGGTAATTGTGCTTTAAATGCTTTGGCAGTCAAAACCGCCACCGCCGCATTTAAAATACCAAATAATAATGCCGACCGCGCCATGCCCAATTTCGGCGCAAGAATTAACGGAAATAATAATGACACCGCCAATGCGCCCATATAATCAAATGTCAAAACACGCGAAACGATTTCTTTAAAATCATTATCTTGATGATTCATTACGCGCATCACGAGCGGAATTTCCATACCCACAATCATGCCCACCATCAACACCAGCGCATACAACAATATCCGAAACGGCGCAGCCGCAAATCCAAACGCCATAAATAAAAATAATGCCGACACGCCCCCCATTAAACCGACTAATAATTCAATTTCAATAAATCGTGTGAGCGCGTCTTCGTCTTTAATATAACGCGTGAGATGTGCGCCAATGCCCATGGAAAACAGATACAACCCAATAATGAACGAATATTGGAAAATACTGTCGCCCAACAGATAGCTGGCAAGTGCCGCCATAATCAATTCGTATGCCAAGCCACAGCTTGCCACAATAAATACGGACAAAATAAGGGTGCGAGAAAGTTTCATGATTTTTTGAATGTGTGATTTTTCAGTATTTTAGCATTTCAGGCTGCCTGAAAGAAATGAAATGGTCTAAAAATTGCTTTAACAAACATTCAACGTCTTTTACAATGCAACACTTAAGAACCTATATTCATAATCTGAATAACTTCTTTTATTGCCTATTTGTGTGGTACTTACGCAAATTGACAACAAAATCAAGCCATTCATCTTATGAATACAGGTTCTAAAATTTTCAAATGGAGTGATTTTCAATGTTTAAAAAAATTGTATTTGGTGCAACTTTTGCTTTGGTATTAGCGGCTTGTGGTCAAGGTGGCGGTGGTTCGGCAGCATCAGCATCTCAAGCGGGCAATGCGCCAGCACCTGCGGCGACTTCCAGTAGCTTGATTGACAAAATCAACAATAAGCAAACCCTGATTGTAGGTACCATGGGGACTTATGCACCGTTTACTTACCATGAAAAAGATGGCAAATTAACAGGTTATGATGTGGAAGTAACCCGTGCGGTGGCGCAAAAATTGGGTTTACAAGTGGAATTTAAAGAAACGCCTTGGGACGCGATGATGGCAGGTTTGAAAGCAGGGCGTTTTGATTTGGTGGCAAACCAAGTGGCATTGACTTCGCCAGAACGTCAAGCGATGTTTGATAAAGCCGAGCCTTATAGCTGGAGCGGCAAAATGATTGTGGCGCGTAATGACCACGCTCCGATTGCCAAAATTGAAGACATCAAAGGCATCAAAACAGCCGTGATGTTGTCGTCTAACTATGACGAAGTGGCGAAAAAAATGGGCGCGGATTTGGTGCATACCGACACCATGGCGCAAGGTTTGATGAATGTGCAACAAAAACGCGCTGAAATCACGCTCAATGATGAATTGTCATTATTGGATTATTTGAAGAAAAATCCTGATTCAGGTCTCAAATCGGTATGGCGTACGCCACGAGAAGAGAAATTGGGCGCAGGTTTGGTAATGAATAAAGGCAACGATGCCGCATTAGCCAAAATCAACACCGCCATGAATGAGTTGAAAGCCGATGGCACATTGAAAAAATTAGGCGAACAATTTTTCGGTGAAGATGTGAGCGTGAAGTAATCAATCATTAATCATATTTTAAAATTAATCATATTTTTCGGTACACGACAAAATAAAAACTTCGTCATTCCCGCGAAGGCGGGAATCCAAGTTTTAAAAATACAAATATTTGTTTAAAAATAAGTTTCTTAAATTTGCAAATGGATTCCCGCCTACGCAGGAATGACGGTGTAGTTATTTTGCAGGCAGCATTCCAAAAAATGTCGTGTACTGTAATCATATTTGAAAAAGTAGCAACTGTATTTTTAACCCCGTCGGGCAAAAATACAAAAAACGTTAAAATTAAGCATAAGCTGCATTATCACGCATCATGGCATTTAAAATTGTC
>JBHARQ010000108.1:0-3213 GCA_041831015.1 Simonsiella sp.
GTACCTTGATTTTGTCAGTAAAAACGACCAATTCAAGGCAAAAATACGAGTCAGGTTGAACACCTGATGAGTATTTTTAACGCAGAAGTGGGCGATTTTTGATGCAAAAGCAAGTGCAAAATGAAATGTCATTAGCCCCTAAAAGCATAACCATAAAGATTCTCCCATGATTCCCCACGAATTTATAGATGATTTACTTGCCAAAACCGATATTGTTGATGTAATTGACCAATATGTTCCCCTGAAAAAAGGGGGGGCGAATTACATGGCATGTTGTCCTTTTCATAAAGAAAAATCGCCCAGTTTTTCTGTGAGTCCCAGTAAACAGTTTTATCATTGTTTTGGATGTGGCGCACATGGCTCGGCGATTGGTTTTGTCATGGAACATCAGGGTTTGAGCTTTGTAGAAGCCGTGCAATTTCTCGCCGACCGTGTGGGTATGACTGTTCCCAATGTACGCGGCGATAACCCCGAACACGCTGCCCAACGTGCTGCCCGAAAACAACAACAGCAAACGTTGGAAACCACCGTTCAGGCTGCCTGCGATTTTTATCGCCAACAATTAGCGCAACACCCAGCCGCGCGTGATTATTTGCAACAACGCGGTTTGTCGCCTGACATCATCGCGCATTATGGCATTGGTTATGCGCCTACGGGTTGGCAACCTTTGGCGCAGATTTTCCAGCCGTATCCGTCTGCGCCTTTGGTGGACAGCGGCATGGTGTTGGATAATGAGGGTAAGCATTATGACCGTTTCCGTCATCGCATCATGTTTCCCATTCGTAATGTGAGCGGACAAGTGATTGGTTTTGGTGGGCGAGTATTAGATGACAGCAAACCAAAATATTTAAATTCTCCAGATACCCCGTTATTTGATAAAGGGAAAAATCTGTATGGCTTACACGAGGCGCGTCAAGCAATTAAAGACGTGGGACGAATTTTGGTCGTGGAAGGTTATATGGATGTGGTGGCATTGGCGCAATTTGGCGTGGGTTATGCGGTGGCGGCGTTGGGGACTGCCACGACGGCGGAACACATTAAAATCTTATTTCGCCAAACCGATAGCGTCTATTTCTGTTTTGATGGCGATGAGGCAGGGCGCAAAGCTGCATGGCGCGCACTAGAAAACGCATTACCCCAATTAAAAGATGATAAATCACTCAATTTCCTATTTTTGCCCGAACAGCACGACCCCGACAGCTTTGTCCGTCAATACGGGAAAACGCGTTTTGAAGAAGCCTTATTGCATGAAAGTAAACCACTTTCTGCTTATTTTTGGGATTCGCTGACCCATGATTTAAATTTAAATACGCAAGAAGGCAAAGCGGAATTGGTGAAACACGCCACGCCGTTATTAAACCAAATTCAGCAAGCCCCCGCATTAGCCTATTTATTAAAACAAGAGTTAAGCCAAAAAACAGGTATTGACCCCAGCAATCTCGCCTATTTGATGGGACAAGCCGCGCCGCGCCGTCATGTGGCTGCCAAATCCTACCACTTGCCGCGCGAAAGTTTCAGGCAGCCTGAAACGCTGACGCTCGCCCAAAAACAAATTCGCGCCTTATTATTCAATCCCGATTGGGTGGAATGGGTGGTATTTCCTGATTATTTGCCGATTGCGGGGGAATATGCGTGTTTGCTGGCATTGGCACAATTTTATCAATCACATCAAGGTCGTGGCTGGTTGGGAACCGCGCAAGCATTGGAATTTTTCCGCGATACACCGTTTGCTGATACCCTATCATTTGTGGTGCAACACGCGCCCGATTGGGAAGACAACAGCGATGCCGCACAACAAGATTTCATTGATGGCATGACCCGTTTGGTGCAACAACTGATTAATGAACAAATTGAATTACTCAAACACAAAGCGCAATTAAACGCGCAAGAAATGAATTTATTGATGCAATTATTGCGCCAGAGTCAATTCAGGCAGCCTGAAAAATGATTTCAATCCCAAAATAAGGAATCATCATGAAAATCAAATTATTAAGCATTTTCATACTGGGTCTTACCCCCCAAGCCTTTGCCGATAATACTTTAAACACATGGCTAGACAAACAACATCACAATACCCGTCAAACGCTCAGCTCATGGGCGCATCGCATGGACGACTGGTTTGGCGAACCCGACCCCAATCAGCCAGCCTCTGCCAATTTACGCCTGATGCTGGATACCAACTGGGACAAATACGATGGCGTGCGTGTCAAACCGCGTGTGCGTGGACGCGTCAAATTACCCGTATTGGAACGCAAATTAAGCGTTGTATTTGGCGATGATGATTTGGATAATGAAATTTTAGATAGTAATTTGAATCACTTAAATTCTACGACTTCCCATCAGCACAAACGATTTGATATGACACGAACGCGAGAAGACAATTCATCTATCGCTTTGCGTTGGTCGCATTTAATCCAAAATTTGGGTGTGGATACCGACGCCGATATTGGTATCCGTTCAGGCGATGACCTGTATTTACGCCTCAAAGCCGCTAAAACATGGCAATATGGCAATGATTACAGCACCACTGCCGAACAAATGTACCGCTATGGATTAGATAGCAAACACTTTGCGCGTAGCAGCGTAGAAGTGAAGAAAAAACAATCTGACAATCAATTTGCTGCCAATTATCTACATGCTGATTACAAACATAATGATGATGAAAAACGTTGGGAGTGGGGCGACAGCTTGTACCGTCAGCACCATTTTTCAGGTAACAAACGATTGAATTATGGGATTCAACTGGGCGGCGCATTGGACAACAAAGGGCATCATTTAAACAGCTACGGTGTTTTTGCGACATGGCGACAACCAATTTGGCGCGACTGGCTGTTTGTACAAACTGAAGTACATTACAGCAATAACCGTGATGAAGACAGAAATCACTACCCTAGCACATTATTGCGTTTAGAAGCGATTTTTTAAATTTTAGCTGTATTAAAATTAAATTTTGGTTACAATCGTGTCCTTTTTGAAAGGGGAGTAGGGCAGATGGGACGAATTTCGGTCATCACACCTATTCCTATTTTAATGATAAAAGTAAGCAGTAGGGGCTGATGACAATTCGTTTTGTACCTTGATTTTGTCAGCAAAAACGACTAATTCAAGGAAAAAATGCGAATCAGGTTGAACACCTGATGAGTATTTTTGACGCAGAAGTAGGCGATTTTTGATGCAAAAGCAAGTGCAAAATGAAATGTCATTAGCCCCTAA
>JBHARQ010000109.1:0-5273 GCA_041831015.1 Simonsiella sp.
AAAATATAATTATTCATTTTTTTTACACAAATTTATCTATAAAGCAAACAGCAACTGAATTTGTAGTAGTAGAAAGTATTGAGTATAAAAATGGAAAAGAAAAAATTACTTTTATTATTCCTGAAAACCAAATAAAAAAATGGAAAGACCATCTATTTTTTACTCACCGTATATTGGTGTGGTATTTTTTATTGGCAAGTTATCTTGGATTAGGCATCGTCCACGCGATGCGGTTGTGTTGAAATGCGGACGGTTTCGTGCTACTCACCCAAAAGCGTGGGTGCGGCGGCAAGACGCCGCGTTCTGTGTTTATCAAGAATGGGTTATTTGGAGAGCGCAAATGGTTTGCGTTGCCACCATAATGGTTGGCTGGCAAGTGGTTTGTAGGTAACGCCTTGTGGGGTAAAGTGAAATTCTAGTCCACCTTGTAAGTCGGTACGCAAGAGTTGAATGTGTAATGCGGCTAGTCGTCGTTGGACATCGGCGGCTGGGTGGCGGTAGGCGTTGGCGAATCCGCTACTGGCAACCGCAGCTTGTGGCGAAACGGCTCGCAAAAAGGCGCTGCTGTTGCTGGATTTGCTGCCGTGATGGGCGAGTATGAATACGTTGCTTTTGAGCTTTTCGCCATATTGTTCAATGAGTTGGTTTTCAATGGGTTGGCTGATGTCGCCTGTGATTAAGAGGGCTTGTCCGTGTGCGGAAATGTGTAGAACGCAGCTTAAGTCGTTGTCTTTTAAGGTTTGTTGGGTGTTGGGCGGTAGGTTGAGGAATTGGAATAATACGCCGTCCGCCGTCCATTGTGTGCCTGCGCGACAGGCTTGGGCGTGTGGGTAGAATTCGGGTTGTCCTGCATATAGTTGTTTGATGGGTAAGGTTTTTTTGAGTATTGGGTAGCCGCCGTCATGGTCGTCATCGTGGTGGGAGAGGATGAGGGTGTCGAGTTGGCGTACGTTGGCGGCGCGTAGGTTGGGCAATAGGGCGAGTTCGGCGGCGGGTGTGCCTGTGTCGTATAGGATGTTTTGTGTGGGGGTTTGGATGAGAACGCTTAAGCCTTGCCCCACGTCCCAAACGGTGGCTTTCAGGCTGCCTGAAAATGGGGGCGGTTGGTACAGGGCAAAGGCGGTTAAACTGATGAGGGCAAAGGGTTTTAGGCGCAAACCGTTGGGTAATAGTAAAATCATCGCCGCCACCACCGCGAGCCAAAAGAGGGGCGTTGGTGCATGGGCAAACGCGCTTTCAGGTAGCCATGTGCCTAATTTGATGAGTAATTGAATGGTTTGTTCGCCTAACCACGCCGCAAGCATTTTGAGCGCAGGAATGGGCAATGCCGATGCCAACAACGCTACAGGTGTCAGCAACCACGAAAACAGGGGAATCGCCACCGCATTGACCAAAGGGCTGAAAATGGGCAATAAGCCAAACAGGTAAATGGTTGCCACGCCGCCGACCAAAGTCGCTGCCCATTGTCCGATAACGGCTTGTTTTAAAACAATGATGCGGTGTCGCCAAAAACTGCGTTGCCCCATTTCAGGCAGCCTGAACGCCAACGCCCACAACAACGCCGCCACCAAACCAAACGACAACCAAAACCCCACCGCCAACACCGCCATCGGCTGATACAGCAACACCGCCGCCATCGCCGCCCACCAAATTTGCCAACTGCTCCACGCGCCACGCCACGCCCACGCCGCCGCAAATACGCTTAACATCAACAAACTACGCAACGCAGGAATCTCAAATCCTGCCAATCCCGTATAAATCGCCGCCACCAGCCAGCCCACCGCCAGCGCATACAAACGCGGACGGCGTGGCGTTTTCGTCCAGCGCATCATTTTTTGCGCCAACCACGCCGCCATCACCGCCATCATCGTAATATGCAAACCCGAAATGCTAATCAAATGATTCAGCCCCAACGGACGAAACGCCGCCCACGTTTCCACCGACAAACCGCTGTCATCGCCCACCGACAATGCTTTCATCAACGCCGCGCCTTGAGGGTAAGCCTTTGATGCTGCTTGCCAATGCTGAACCACTCGCGCACGAATGCCATTCAAACCCGCCCACGATGTTTCAGGCAGCCTGACACGCGTTTTGCTCAAAGACGCGATGCCGTCCACGCCATTTGCCAACGCCCACGCTTCGCGGTCAAAGCCCACCACATTACGCGTTCCCATCGGCGCACGCACACGCGCTTTCACGCGCCAATGCTCGCCCACTTGCCAAACACGCGGCGTATAATCTTGAAATTGCAAACGATATTGCCGACCATCAGCCGCCGTTGCTCGCGCCATAAAACGCGTTCGTCCATCGGTGCTGACTTCGGGTAATCCTGTGATTTGAATGTGAAATTCCTGTGATTGCGCGTCTGTAGTCCATTGTTTGCTTAATGCGTGTTCGGTGCGAAGATAGCCGTAGCCCGCCCCCAATAACATCGTCGTCAATCCAATCGCAAACATCATCAACCGATTCATTTTCCAACAAAATAATCCAATTAATAATGCCAATACTGCCGCGATGATTGCCCACATTTCGCCTTGTGCAGGCATAAAAAAAATGGCAATCACGCCCAAACAAAATGCAGGAAACACGTGGCGAAACATCAAATCATCCTTTCAGGCAGCCTGAAAACAACACACCATCAACAAAAAAGGCGGATATCAAATCCGCCCCGTACTGAATGAATCATCAGATGATGAAACCATCACACAAATTCAACAATCAAACCATCGCCGCGTTGTGCTGCGGCACGATAAAATTCGCATAATTGATTGAAAGAAAATAATAAATCAGCTTGACGCTTTTCATCATTCATATTATTAAATTCCTTGCAGCCTGAAAAACGTTTGCCACAATCCGCTTCAAATTTTTTCACACTTTCCGCAGAAATACTGTTGGCAATTTTAGTTTGCTGCTGATTAAATTGCTGCAAACTATGAGCAAAATTAATCTGTTGCAACGCATTAGCAATATGAGCAACGTGTGAAGGCTCAATCCACGCCGCGCCCATTTCACACCAGCCATCTAAATAATGCTGCCCATCGAAACTTTCCGTCAAAAATTCATTATCAGGGGAATCCACACCTGTCAGCATCGATTGCAAGACGCGCCATGATGGTGGTAATGCCATATAACGCTCATCGCCTTCTTGCGGTAGCCTTAAACTATCACTTAAAACTTGCTTTTCAATATGGTTTTCCATCGCTTGCACAATTGCCTCTAATGAACTGGGCGTGTAAGCAGTATAAATAATTGACATAATAATCCTTGTTTTATTTTTCTATGGGCTGATGACAACTCAATTTTGTACATTGATTTTTGATGTAAAAGCAAGTGCAAAATGAGTGGTCATTAGCCCTTGTGTTGGAGAAATGAAATTTCATTTGCCATTTACAGCACGTCATTTTCCAAATTATCGTGCTATTCTAGCATAACCTGTTTAAAATTCGGTTTGATTTTTTGAAATAGCCATGTGGAATAACAAGGCTTATAAGATAAATAATTCATTTAAATATTTTTAAATCAATTGTTTGTGAATTAATGTTGATGAGGTAATCATATTATCCATTTTTCAAAAAACAAGCAATTTTTATGCCAATTTTCAAGCTGCCTGCACAAAAGGTTATCATGATGAAATACAACGATTTACGCGAATTTATTAATATTCTAGAACAACAAGGCAAACTCAAACGCATTAAAACGCCTGTGTCGCCACATTTGGAAATGACCGAAATTGCCGACCGTGTGTTACGCGCTGGCGGTGCGGCGTTGCTGTTTGAAAATCCCGTGCGCCAAGACGGTACGCCTTACGGTTATCCTGTGTTGGCGAATTTGTTTGGCACGACCGAGCGCGTGGCAATGGGCATGGGCGCGAAAGACATCAGCGAATTGCGCGACATCGGCAAAACACTCGCCTATCTCAAAGAACCCGAACCACCCAAAGGCGTGAAAGACGCGTTTGCCAAATTGCCCTTGCTGAAAGACATTTGGAGCATGGCACCGCACATCGTCAAAAACGCGCCATGCCAACAAATTGTTTTGGAAGGCGATTCGATAAATTTATACGATTTGCCCATTCAACATTGTTGGGCTGGCGATGTTGCGCCTTTGGTAACGTGGGGTTTGACCGTAACCAAAGGCCCGCACAAAAAACGCCAAAATCTCGGCATTTATCGCCAACAATTATTGGGCAAAAATAAATTGATTATGCGTTGGTTGGCACATCGTGGCGGCGCGTTGGATTACCAAGCGTTCCGCAAAGAAAGTCCAAACACGCCTTATCCTGTGTCGGTGGTGTTGGGTTGCGACCCTGCCACGATTTTGGGCGCGGTAACACCTGTGCCTGACACCTTGAGCGAATACCAATTTGCAGGTTTATTGCGCGGTTCACGCACCGAATTAACCAAATGTATTGGCAACGATTTGCACGTCCCTGCGCGTGCCGAAATTGTGTTGGAAGGCGTGATTTATCCTGATGAAGTTGCCCTAGAAGGTCCTTATGGCGACCACACAGGTTATTACAATGAACAAGATTATTTCCCTGTGTTTACCGTAGAACGCATGACCATGCGCGAAAATCCCATTTACCACAGCACCTACACAGGCGCACCGCCCGATGAACCTGCGGTGTTGGGCGAAGCTTTGAATGAAGTGTTTGTGCCGTTGTTGCAAAAGCAATTCCCTGAAATTGTGGATTTTTATCTGCCGCCTGAAGGTTGTTCGTATCGCATGGCGGTGGTGAGCATGAAAAAGCAATACGCTGGACACGCCAAACGTGTGATGATGGGTTGCTGGTCGTTTTTGCGGCAATTTATGTACACCAAATTCATTATTGTGGTGGACGATGACATTGACGTGCGAGACTGGAAACAGGTGATTTGGGCGATTACCACACGCATGGACCCTGTACGCGACACGGTGTTGGTGGACAACACGCCGATTGATTATTTGGATTTTGCCAGCCCTGTGAGTGGTTTGGGCGGCAAGATGGGCTTGGACGCGACCAATAAATGGGCTGGCGAAACCAACCGCGAATGGGGCGTTCCGATTAGCCGCGACCCTGATACCGTTGCCAAAGTGGATAAAATGTGGGCGGAATTGGGTTTGTAGTTATAAATGGCGCAACCTTGCCAGAACGCGGCGTCTTGCCGCCGCACCCACGCTTTTAGATTGTGGCACGAAACCGTCCGCATTTCATCGCAATGATGTAGCGTGGGCTATGCCCACGATTAAGCCACATCATTTTCAGGCTGCCTGTCATCGTGGGCAAAGCCCAC
>JBHARQ010000110.1:0-5119 GCA_041831015.1 Simonsiella sp.
CTATAATCTAAACAGCAGCGATGTGTTTTGGATCATGGCTTCCATTGCCATGCTGCCTGAAAACCAGCAATGCAAGATTTTGCGTTTGGATGAAGCCGAGCCGATTTCGCGTTTATATGCCTATATTTGCGTATTGGAGCGAGATTGTGAATGGTGGATTTATCAATTTGAAGAACTGTTTGATGAACAAGATAAAATGGATTTGCTTAAATTAACTGATGCCATTCAGCCAAGCGATACGCTAAACAGTCCGAATGTGCAAAAGCTGTTTGCCCTATTGCGTGAATGGTTGCAACGTGCCGATATGCCGCCGTATGAATTTGATAAGCCATTGAATATTTTTGAGTATATTCGTATTTTTATCAATGAAAATGGCGAGATTCAAACGGATTAAAACATCAAACATAAGCCCAGCTACCGTAATGGACAACATATGAAACTTTCTGAAATACACAAACTTGCCCAAGACAATATTGTTCAAACATTGAAAGACAACGGTTTTAAAAAAGCCAAAAGCCGCACCATGTTTTACTACAAACTCAGAGGCAATGGCATTCATTGCTATGCGTGGTTTGATATGCATTATGGTGAGAATTTTTTTGTTACCGTCGGTTTTCATACTGATGAAATGAATGTGTTACTCAAAAAGCCGTTTCCCGAAGATTGGGCTTTTGATTTACTCAAATCAGGCTTGTCGCCAGACAGCCCCATTGATCTTGGTGTATCAAGTTTATACAAAATCAAAACCGAAGCCGATGCCCTGGCCGTGTTGCAGCAAATCAATGAATTGCTGATAACAAAAGCTTTGCCATTTTTTGACAGCATAGACAGCAAAACCAAATTGGTCACGCATTTTTATGATTTGGAACGACGGTGGGTTAAAGAGATGTTACAAGATGACAATCCAAAATCCTATGGTGCGATTTTGCGAGCAATGTTGAAAAGTGAACAATCATAAACGTGAAATAATGTTCAGGCTGCCAAAAAAGAAAAAACAATGGATAACGATTTTAAAGCCATCAGCAAACCAATTCATGCGTTAATGACAAAAGATTTGGCTTACAGCAAACTTGCACTCGCCATTATCAACAACGCCGTGATGATGTCGCCATACAAGTGCACTTTCAATTATCCAATTTTGACACCAGTTTTTATGTCAATGTTGTGGCTGGAACGTATCAAAACGATGCATTTTTGCCGATTTTAACCAGCCGATTAGGTCGGTACGCAGTCGGTGGCGATGATGACGTTTGGCAAGATGAAGGTCATTTGTTTGCAGAATTAAGCGGAGCATTAAGTCAAGTTTTGCCTGCATGGGCACAGGTTTATTGTCAAAAAAATAATTTAAATCATGTAATTAGCCATTATGATTTGAATGCAGGATTATTGAGCCACACAGAAGCCCCTAATGAATGCTCGCCGCTCACTGGGTAGACTTGGATAGGCGTGTATCAAACTTGGCACGATGATTTATTGGCACAAGGTTTGAAAGCGAAAATTACCGATGACAACGTGTTTTATTTTAAACCGCTTAAAAATGGCAAGTTTTGGGTGGTGTTGTGGTGTCAATTGCTTGGATATGGCACATTCGTGCAAATCAAGGCAAGTGTCTGGCACAGTCTTTTGCAAGTCAATGACGAACGGCAAAATGGCACGCCATCTGATTATGACAGCTTGATGATTTTGTTTGCCAACACTTTGCACAATGAACAAACAACGTGGTTTATCGGTAATCATCACGCTGATTTTATTGATAAAAATATTGATGATTGGCGTAAATTATTGCCGCAAGCCGAAGCGTATTGGACGAATGTTCACAGTGGCGGTGATGTCATCAAAGCCATTGCCGTGGAATATCAACGCAGCAGTTATTTTACCCAAGCGATTGAATAATTAAGAGATATTCAGTGAGATGATTTTCAGGCTGCCTGAAAAACTCATAAGGAGCAAATATGCTATCCAAAGCTGTGGCACAACAACGGCTTAACCAATTCATCACCGAATTTTGTAGGCATAATCCCGATTGGTACACGGTTGCCACGCCAAAATATTGGCAAAAGCTGCCACGTGCAACCGATTTTGTCGTGTTGGCAAAAACAGTGGGTGCGATGCAATTGTTATTGGCGATAAGTGCGTATTTTGAAAAGGGACAATATGCACTTTATTTTGGTTGGACAAATGTGCTGCCGCTGCCTGCAATGCCGCCGTTTACGCCCCATCGTTCGCTCAAAGATTTGAGCTTGGGCAAGTATAGCGATGAATTTGCATTGCCGTTTTTTTGTCGTGATTATCAACATTTGCACGAATTATCCGAGCGTTTGGCACACAAATTGCCGATGTCGGCGGATTTTCAGGCAGCCGAATGGGCACGGCTGTTTAGCGAAATTGAACAAATGGGCGTGGCATATTGGCGATTGTATTTGTCTGAACAGGTTGACATTGCCATTCACAATCCTTATGAACCCACTTTTAAGCTGCCTGAATTTTATTGGTTGGATAAGGCGGACGCACAGCAGCGTACACGTGATTTTGTGGCTGTTTTTTTGGCACAATTTCCCGATTGGCGTGTAGCCGAAACGCCCGACTGGTGGCGGCATCGTGAACACCGCAGCGATGCGTATTTGTTGATTAAGCCGTTTGCCGATACGCATTTGGTGGTGAATGTGTCGCTGGATTGTCGGCGTTGTCAGTATGATGTGTTGGTCGGTTGGTGCGATGTGTTGGCGATGCTTGCGGATCAAAATGCATTTCGTCAGCAGCCGCTGGCCAGTTTGCCGCTTGGCGAATACACCAAGCCGCAGCCTGAATTGTTGAGTGCGTATGTACAGCGTTCGGCATTGGGTTTGCTAGACCATGCGGCACGGCAAAATCGCTTTGTCGCACACAAAAAGTTTTCGCCTGATGAGTTTGATGATGTGCTCGCGGTATTAAAAACGGCAGCGGTGGCGTATTGGCAAATGATGTCGGCACAGCGATTTGGAAATGTTTGCGTGGATTTATCATGATGTTTCAAACAACCCAAAAACACAGCCTAACGTTGGCAACTGGCTCGTGATGATTTTAGCCTGCAAAAACAACTGATTTAATTTAATTTTTAGGAGAAAAACCATGAACCCAACCATTCAATTATTACGCGACAAATTACCCGAAAACATCGCCGAAAAAATCATCGCTACCGCACAACCGACTATTCACTACATGCTTGAAAAAGAACAAGATTTGCCGCAAACCGCATCGCGTGTCGGCGGTGTGGGCTATTGGGCAAGTGATTGCGATTATCCGCGCAACGCACAGGGCAAGCCGTTGGCATTGCTGGCACAAATCAATTTGGAAGAATTGCCGCAAGGTGCGGCGAAAGCTTTGGGACTGCCCCAAACGGGTTTGCTGGCGTTTTATTTTGATGCGTTTGACGATTTGGCGGGCATGAATTTGGATAATGTGCGCGACACTTCGGGCAATCGCTGCGTGTATTTTGCCGATGTGTCTGCCCCCAGTTTGTCGCGCGAAACGCTGGTCGCGATGTTTCCTGCTGATGCGTATGCTTCGCCAAATCAAGCAGATAATGACACAAACAATGACAAAAACGATGAGGGTGCCAATTTGTGCGATTTGGCGACTTTGTTTGGCGACAATCCGAATATGTCGCCCGAACAGGCACAACAAGCCGTGTTTCAATTTTTGGGTTTGGACCCGAACGCGCTGCCTGAAAAAAGTACGTCAAACGAACCACCCCAAGATGAATTAATGCTGCCTTTTTAGGGCGAATACCGCATGATTTTTCAAGAGATTAGCGAGCAATACGCGACAAATTATTGTCTGGAAAGTCAGCAAGCACAAACAAATTTGTTTGATATTTTGGAAGATTTGAATGTTGATGAAGATGAAGCATTTGAATTAGAAGAACAAATCAACAATTATCATGACGCAAATCGTTTGCGCGGTTATCCGCGATTTTCGCAAGGCGACCCGCGTGAAAATGATGCCGCACTCGGCGACAGCGTGTTGTTATTCCAGCTCACCAGTTGCTGCGATTTGGACGATAACACGGCGGTGATGTGGGGCGATGGCGGCGAGTGTCAATTTTTTATTGACAAAGCCGATTTGGCCGCACAGCGTTTTGATAAAGCATGGTTTTATTGGGCAAATTGATTTTCAGGCAACCTGAAAGTATTTTTAAACTAAAAACAGAGCAAAAACAACATGATATCTTTACTACTCGTACCAATCGCATTATTGGCAAATTACGCGTTTTTGGCAAAAATAGCGTTTAAAGGCATGAAAATGCCGCGTCAATGGGATTTTGAGGTGGAGCCGCATGATGAATTTTTTGCGCGGCAAACGCCTGAATTTATGCGTTATCATCAAGAAATGATGGCGGCAGGTTTTGAATTGACGGATACGCTGTTTACGCAGAGCATGAGCCCGACTACGAACAATATCGCAACGTATCGCCATAAACAAGCCACAACGGTGGCGGCGGCGATTACCAGTATGTCCAATACATAACTGGGTAATCATGATTATATTGAATTTTATGAACGCTATGCCGATGGCAGCTCGCTGTCCATGACCAACAGCGGTCAAATAAACGTGTTTCCAAATGTTGAAAATATTGTAAAAATTCAATGTGATGATGTGGATAATGTGCACGAATTGTTAAACCATTTTCGCCAAGTACGCACCCAATTTGACAAAACGCCGGTGCCATTATTGCCGGATTTTGTGGCGCAATTTCATGAATTTCACACGCGTGAAATGCAGGCTTTGGTGGACATGGGCTATTTGCGGATATCCGATAACGGCGAATATTATGTTGGCACTTATACAGGCGCATTGAAAATGACGTGGAAAATTTTGCCTGTGGGCAAGCAAATTTACATGGCACAAAGAAAGCGTTATGCGAAGAAATGGTTGGCGTGATTTTGCACTGGCACAAACCAAAAACGCACCAATTTGGTGCGTTATTCGTTATTGTGTGGATTTATTCATACAAAACATCCAAAATCTCATATTCCACCACGCCGCTTGGCGTTTGGATTTTGACCTCATCGCCCTCGGATTTGCCAATCAAACCACGCGCAATCGGACTGCCTACAGAAATTTTGTTGATTTTAAAATC
>JBHARQ010000111.1:0-3064 GCA_041831015.1 Simonsiella sp.
CCGACTTGACAGTATTAGGTAAAGTTCACTTCGGTTCAGATGTGCCTGATGCGCCTGTCGTATTCTGGAAAGCACAAGAAGATGGTACCAACATCTTGTCCGTAACTTATCTGAATGACCAAGGTGTAGAAGTATCATCACAAGCAGACGCAGCGAAAACCGTGATTGTAACCAACTACGGTACATTGACTGGCGCAAGCGATGGTAGCTACAGCTTTGCAGGTCGTCCAGATTTGGATAAAGTGGTTGATGAAGGTGCAAAACCAACCTTTGCATTTGAATACGGCTACACTGATAATGATGGCGATGAAGTGATTTCTACCATTAACTTCAACTTTGAAGGCTTGACGGCTGATCAAATGACCAATGCTCGTGAGATTGACCGCACAGGTATGGATAGTAATGACTATCTGATTGGCTCAACCAAAGTTGAAATCATCAGAGGCGGTGAAGGCGATGATGTATTGCGCGGTGAATCAGGTGCTGACACATTAGATGGCGGTACAGGCAATGATGTGTTGTTCTACGACCGTTTTGATACATTGATTGATGGTGGTGAAGGTGTTGATGTCTTGTCAATGCAAGAGTGGGTTGAAATGAGCGGTAAAGATATTCTGCCGATTGATTTGACCAATGTAACAACCAATATTGCCAATATTGAACGCATTGAGATGACCAATAATATGCCGCAAACATTGAATATCACAGCCAGCTCGGTATTGAATATGACTGATAGTAACAATACATTATTTATTGATACAGACAGTACCGATACCGTAAGTGTAAGTGGTTTGACCATCAATAATACAGGCGAGCAAAAAGACGGCTACAAACTGTACACCGATGCAGGCAACACAGTGAAATTGTATATTGATGACCAAGCGAACATTACCGTCATTTAATACACAGTTTGAATAACCGCATGTAGCATCAAATAAAGCAACAGCCAAAACTCAAGAAATTGAGTTTTGGCTGTTTTTACATTTTCAGGCAGCCTGAAACCTTTGCCAGAACGAAACCTTTGCAAAACCCTTTCGTAGGGGCGGATTTCATATCCGCCCTTTTACTACCAAAGTTTTAATTTATTATTTTCAACTGATTGTAAAATCAGGGCGGATATGAAATCCGCTCCTACGTTCAAAAAAGTGAGTTTTGCAAAGGTTTCAGAACGCGGCGTCTTGCCGCCGCACCCACGCTGCGCTCGTAGTGATGGTAAGCGGTAATTTAAAAAGGTTATATACCGAAAGGCAGCCTGAAAATAAAATTGCAAAAATGCTTGTCAATCAAATAAAAGCACATTATAATTCACAATTCTTTCAGCTCTGTTCCAAGAGCATCTTCCCTTCGGGGCCAAGACTGGTTTACTTGAACCGCAAGGTTTCAGCCTAGTCCGAATGTCAAATAGATGTATCGGGCAAGCTGAAAGTGGTAAATTAAGTTGGATTTTTTTAAGGTTAAAAAACATGATTCAAATGCAGACCATCTTGGATGTGGCTGATAACTCTGGTGCGCGTCGCGTAATGTGCATCAAAGTATTGGGCGGCTCCAAGCGTCGCTACGCTAATGTTGGCGACATTATTAAAGTGGCAGTAAAAGATGCTGCTCCTCGTGGGCGCGTGAAAAAGGGTGATGTTTACAATGCTGTTGTGGTTCGTACCGCAAAAGGCATCCGTCGTCCTGATGGCGCGTTGATTAAGTTTGATAACAATGCAGCAGTATTGTTGAACAACAAACTTGAACCAATGGGTACGCGTATTTTCGGCCCAGTAACGCGTGAATTGCGTACTGAGCGTTTTATGAAAATTGTTTCATTGGCACCTGAAGTGCTATAAGTAAGAAAGGTTTACAATGAACAAAATTATTAAAGGCGACCAAGTCATTGTCATTACTGGTAAAGACAAAGGCAAACAAGGTCAAGTGGTTCGCGTATTGGGCGATAAAGTGATTGTAGAAGGCGTAAACGTTGTAAAACGCCATCAAAAACCTAATCCTATGCGCGGTGTTGAAGGTGGCATCATTGCAAAAGAAATGCCTTTGGCAATTTCAAATGTCGCAATCTTCAATCCTGAAACCAAAAAAGCAGACCGTGTCGGTATCAAATTGATTGAAGGCGAAGGCAAAGTAAAACGTGTTCGCGTATTTAAATCAAACGGTGCGGAAGTACCCGCTAATCGTGGAGCTTAATGATGGCACGTTTACAAGACTACTACAAAACAACCGTAGTACCTGAATTGATGAAACAATTCGGCTACAAATCCATTATGGAAGTACCCCGTATTGAAAAAATTACATTGAATATGGGTGTGGGCGAAGCAGTTGCCGACAAAAAAGTAATGGAACACGCTGTATCTGATTTGCAAAAAATTGCAGGTCAAAAACCTGTGGTAACTGTGGCTCGTAAATCAATCGCGGGCTTCAAAATCCGTGATAACTA
This sequence comes from Simonsiella sp., assembly GCA_041831015.1. Classification (GTDB taxonomy): domain Bacteria; phylum Pseudomonadota; class Gammaproteobacteria; order Burkholderiales; family Neisseriaceae; genus Simonsiella. The sequence continues at coordinate 2,435 of JBHARQ010000111.1, forward strand.
CCCCGTAGGTTGCAAAGTAACTTTGCGCCGCGACAGAATGTTTGAATTCTTAGACCGTTTGGTAACCATCGCATTGCCTCGTGTACGCGACTTCCGTGGTGTAAGTGGCAAATCTTTTGATGGTCGTGGTAACTACAATATGGGTGTTCGCGAACAAATCATTTTCCCTGAAATCGAATACGATAAAATTGATGCGTTGCGCGGTTTGAACATTACCATTACCACTACTGCGAAAACTGACGAAGAAGCTAAAGCTTTGTTGTCATTGTTTAAATTCCCATTTAAAGGTTAATCATGGCTAAGAAAGCACTTATTAATCGTGAAGCAAAGCGTGTTGCTTTGGCTAAAAAATACGCTGCAAAACGCGCAGCTATTTTTGCAGTCATCAATGATGCGAACGCGACAGATGAAGAGCGTTTCGAAGCGCGTCTGAAATTACAATCCATTCCTCGCAATGCTGCACCTGTTCGCCAACGTCGTCGTTGTGCCATTACGGGTCGCCCACGTGGTGTATTCCGTAAATTCGGTTTGGGTCGTATCAAAATCCGTGAAATCGCTATGCGTGGCGCTATTCCGGGCGTTATTAAAGCCTCTTGGTAATAGGAGTATAAAAAATGAGTATGCATGATC
>JBHARQ010000112.1:0-4157 GCA_041831015.1 Simonsiella sp.
ACTATGTTATATTAATGGTAAAGGGGTAACGCAAAGCGATACATTTGCAGTAGAGTATTTGCAAAACGCCATCGAAGCGGATATGTTACCTGCTTTTTATACTTTGGCAATTTATTATCGCACAGGCACATTCAATAAATGGCGACCTAAAAACAGTCCTTATCGTCATATTGAACCTGTTGAACCCAAATATCGCTTGGCGTTCAAATTGTTGCAACGCGCTGCGGAGGAACGATGGGAACATACGGCGGAATGTAAATTTTATTTAGCCGAATGTTATCGTTTGGGACAAGGTGTTCGCCCTGATTTACCGACTGCACATCAATTGTATAAAGATGCTATTTTAATGGGTAGCCAATTATCGGAAGAAGTGTTAGAAGCTTGTTATTACACAGGTAATACTTTGCAATTGGCATTATCACTTGAAGCAGGTTCAATTTATGCTGCGTATTTGTTGGGACGAATGCGTTTGTATGGCGAACAGGGTGTCGAGAAAAATAAAGTGGCTGGTTTGCGCTATTTGCGAATGGCAGCCGAATCAGCACACGATATAGCAGAAATGGCTGGACAGATGTTGCAAGACAAAGAAGAGGTTAGTTGGACATTTAATCAGCTTTAAATTTGATTTCAGGCTGCCCGAAAAGCATTTCAGGCAGCCTGAATGGTTTTTTTACGCTATAATTCGCGCAACTTTTTTATTTGAAACAAACCTATGACTGAACACAAAGCCCGTAAACGATTTGGGCAAAATTTCCTGCAAGATACGCGCATTATCAGCGATATTGTGAATGCGGTTCGTCCGCAAGCCGATGATATTGTGATTGAAATTGGGCCAGGTTTGGCAGCCATTACCGAGCCACTCACGCGCAAACTCAATCAATTACACGTTTGCGAAATTGACCGCGACATCATTACTTTTCTGAAAAAACAAGCCTTTGCGAATAAATTAGTCATTCATGAAGGAGATGTGTTGTCTGTTGATTTCCGCAGCATTCAGGGCAAAAAGAAGATTGTTGGTAATCTGCCTTACAACATTTCCACGCCTTTGCTGTTCCGTTTGAGCGAAGTGGCAGACGAAGTGGTGGATATGCATTTTATGCTGCAAAAAGAAGTGGTTGAGCGCATGGTTGCCGAACCGAAAACCAACGATTACGGGCGTTTGAGCGTGATGTTGCAATATTTCTTTGATATGGAAATGTTGATTGAAGTGCCGCCCGAATCGTTTGACCCTGCGCCCAAAGTGGATTCGGCGGTGGTACGCATGATTCCGCAATTAAACCGCATTGGCACAGCAGAAAATTTCAAACATTTCAGCGATTTGGTGCGAGACGCCTTCCACCAACGCCGCAAAACCATTCGCAATAATCTGAAAGGCATTGCCAGCGATGACGATTTGCAAGCAGTCGGCATTCAACCGCAACAACGCGCCGAAGAAATTGCGCCTGAATTGTATGTAAAATTATCTAATTATTTGATTAATAAAACGGAATAGCTTTTCAGGCAGCCTGAAAGGAATAATGATGAAATATGCTTTATCCATTTTAATGTTGTTGGTAAGCCATTTTGCGTTTGCAGAAAGCAGCCTGAAAATGGAAGAAGTCCAGATTGAACAAAAAACGTTTTATTATCAATGCAGTTTGGATTGGCAAATTTGGGCAACACCGATTGACAGCATGCAAACCCAGTTAACCATTCAACGCAATCCAAAAGTCAAACACGTTGAAATTATTCATGTTTTACACCAAATTCAGAACGAATACGGTGGCGCGGATTATATCGGTTTTGATAATAATAACCGCGAATATAGTTGGATTGAGCAACACGGCAATGAAGCCATATTTGGCTACCGCGACAAACGCAACCGTTTACTCCATTTGGGTTGCGAAACCAAAGACAAAACCAGTTTAAGTAATTAATTTTTCAGGCAGCCTGAAAAACGAAAAACATATCAAGAAAGAACCAAAATGACAGTAACTGACCCAGACAAAATTATGGTGAGCTTTAAAAATGTTCACAAACATTTCAAAGACTTACACGTTATCAATGGCGTGAATTTAGATATCAAACAAGGTGAAGTGGTGGTGGTGTGTGGGCCTTCGGGTAGCGGCAAATCCACGCTAATTCGCACAGTTAATCAGTTGGAAGGCATTCAATCGGGCGAAATTTGGGTAGATGGCGTGAATGTTGCCGACCCCAAAACCGATTTGAATAAAATCCGTACCGAAGTGGGTTTTGTGTTCCAACATTTTAATTTGTATCCACATTTGAGCGTGTTGGACAACATCACGCTGTCGCCGATTCAAGTGAAAGGGATGGACAAAGCCAGCGCGGAAAAATTGGCGATTGAATTGTTGGAAAAAGTGGGTTTGGCGCACAAAAAAGACGCGTTCCCCACGCAATTATCAGGCGGACAACAGCAGCGCGTGGCGATTGCGCGTGGTTTGGCAATGCAGCCGCGTGTGATGTTGTTTGATGAGCCGACTTCCGCGCTTGACCCTGAAATGGTGGGCGAAGTGCTGAAAGTGATGAAAGATTTGGCGCAATCGGGCATGACGATGATGTGTGTTACTCATGAAATGGGTTTTGCGCGTGAAGTGGCTGACCGCATTATTTTTGTGGATCACGGGCAGATTTTGGAAAATCGTACGCCTGATGATTTTTTTGACCACCCTGAAACGGAACGTGCGAAGCAATTTTTAAGTCAAATTATGTCGCATTAATGTTCAGGCTGCCTGAAATAGCCACGCGGACGGTTTCGTGCCACCACGCCAAGCGTGGGTGTGGCGGCAAGACGCCACGTTCTGTTGATTTAAACAATTTGTTGTTTTTATAAGGTATATGATGAATTCTCAACCTCAATCATTGATCATTGCCAGCCGTGAAAGTGCTTTGGCAATGTGGCAAGCGCGGCATATTCAAGCGCAATTACAGTCGCTGTATCCTGAATGTGATGTGTCTATTTTGGGCATGACCACGCAAGGCGACCAGATTTTAGATAAAACGTTGTCCAAAATTGGCGGTAAGGGCTTGTTTGTCAAGGAGTTGGAAACGGCTTTGCTAGACGGGCGCGCGGATTTGGCGGTGCATTCAATTAAGGATGTGCCGATGGTGTTGCCTGATGAGTTTGCGTTGGTGGCGATTGGGGAGCGGGCGAATCCGTTTGATGCGTTTGTGTCCAATCAATATGAGCGTTTGGAGGATTTGCCCAAGGGTGCGGTGGTCGGCACGTCTAGTTTGCGCCGTGAAGCGCAGTTGCGGGCGCGTTTTCCGCATTTGACGATTCGGCCGTTGCGTGGCAATGTGCAGACGCGTTTGTCAAAGCTGGATAATGGTGATTATGACGCGATTATTTTGGCGGCGGCAGGTTTGGAGCGTTTGGAATTGGATGAGCGGATTCGCGGTGTGTTGTCGCCTGTGGACAGTTTGCCTGCGGCTGGACAAGGGGCGTTGGGCATTGAGATTGCGGCGCATCGTTCGGATTTGATTGATGTGTTGTTGCCATTAAATCATGCGAAAACGGCGGCTTGTGTGACGGCAGAACGGGCGTTGGCGCGGGCGTTGGGCGGCAGTTGTCAGGTGCCATTGGCGGCGTATTGTACGGCTGATGATTATGGTTTATTGACGCTGAATGGTTTGGTGGCGACGCCTGATGGCTCGATGATGCTAACGGCAGAGGCGCAAGCACCTGCGGAATATGCGGATGCTTTAGGGCGTGCGGTGGCGAAAAAATTGGCAGATGATGGCGCAATGGAGATTATTGCGGCGGTGTTGCAGGCTGCGTGAAAGATAGATGTTATTGGCTGTAATTTTGTGTTAATTTGATTGAATATTTTAAATTTGGTTTATTTTGTCATATTTTAATGCTTAATTTGGTTAATGAGTTTGGTTTTGTGGCTTAAAATATGGGCGCGAAAGGGTAATGAGTGGATGAAACTTGTTACAATTTCGCGCTATTTTGTTTTTCAGGCTGCCTGAATGTGATGACGCTTGATGTTGTGCAACCACTCACCTAAAGAGCAGACCTGCCAAGTTCTAAATAATTGCTACAATACGGTCAATTCGGTTAGCAAATCGTGCCAACCAATCTTTCCATTTATAATAGCAATTAAAACGAGCAATGTTTAATACCCAATTCATCAGCACAGAATAACAAGCAA
>JBHARQ010000113.1:0-11382 GCA_041831015.1 Simonsiella sp.
AAAGGCTGCCTGAAATCGTGGGCATAGCCCACGCTACGCCGTTGCGATGAAATGCGGACGCTTTCGTGCCACTTCCCAAAAGCGTGGGTGCGGCGGCAAGACGCCGCGTTCTGTCAATATTAATGATGTGGTTGTTTAGAAATGGGGCTTTTGGCTGTTGCGCCACATTCTCACATAACCTAACACGACAGGAATGGCTGACAGGGTAAGTTTGAGCCACCATGAGGCATACCATGGTTTTTGCATCACTAATACATCGCCTGCTGGCACAGTCACACCACGCAGGGCAAACCAATCCAGCACCGACCACCAACACGCCACCAAACCCCCTAATGCTAGGGGGTATAGTTTTTCAATTTTGCCCGCTTGCCACAGTAAAAAGACAACGGTTGCCCATAGTGCGGTGAATCCTGTTACGGCTAATACGGTTCCCCAATGTCCTGTAAAACGAACGGCAACATAGGTCAGTACCACCCATAGGGCAGCTAGACATGCCATAATGACTTCTTCTGGTTTGCTAAACATGGTTTTTAATCCTTAAGTTAAAGTATGTTTTGAATGGTGAAATATAGCGTGATTTGGCGTGTGCCGCAATCAAATTTTCGCTATATAATCGTTGGTTTGATGTTTGAATGGGAGTGGTTGTATGTGGTCGCATTTGCAGAATGTGGTGTTGATTTTGTTGCCATTATTTATTGGGTTTGCGATTAAATTGCCAAAGTCGGCTTTGGTGATTTTGGATAGGTTGTTGTTTTGGTTGGTTTATGTGATTTTGTTGTTGATTGGGATTGAGCTGGCGCAGGTGGAGCAGTTGGGCAGGGAGTTGGGGAAAATGGCAGCGTATGCGATGTTGTTGTTTGTGTTGTTGATGGTGTGTAATGTGTTGGTGTTGATGTGGTTTGATAGGCGGTTTTTCAGGCAGCATCCGTTTCAGCCGACGCAAACGGCACGGCAGAAATTTGATTTTAGTGATGGTGCCAAGCAAATGGGGGTGTTGGTTTTGGGCATGGTTTTGGGAACGTGGCTGCCTGAAAGTTGGTTGCCGCCTCATCAATCGGGGCAGGTGGCGTTGATGACGTTGATTTTGGTGGTGGGGATTCAGATGCGTGGCAGCGGTATGGCTTTGAAGCAGATTATGTTGAATAAGCATGGTTTGTATTTGAGTGCTTGGTTTATGGGGTCGTGTGCGGTGGCGGGGTTGTTGTTTGCGGCGGTGTTGCCTGATGTGTCGTGGTTGAAGGGGTTGGCGTTGTCTTCGGGGTATGGGTGGTATTCGTTGTCGGGGATGGTGATGACGCAGGCTTATGGGGCAACTTGGGGTGGGGTGGCGTTGTTGAATGATTTGTTGCGGGAATTTGCGGCATTGGCGTGTATTCCGTTGTTGATGCGGCGTTTTCCAAGTGCGGCGATTGGAATTGGAGGGGCGACGAGTTTGGATTTTACGTTGCCGATGATTCAGAGGTCGGGGGGATTGGCGGCGGTGCCTGTGGCGGTGAGTTTTGGGTTTATTGTGAATGTGGTGTCGCCGTTTTTGATGGTGGGCTTGAGCGCTTTGGGGTGATGGGATAACGGTTTCGTGCCACCACCCAAAAGCGTGGGTGCGGCGGCAAGACGCCGCGTTCTGGTGATGATGGGTTATTTGGTTTTCAGGCAGCTTGAAAGTAATGTTTCAGGCTGCCTGAATCATTTTTACGATTGTTGTTCATACATTGCCAACATTTTTTGTGTTAATGCCAATTCGCGTGTTTGTTGTTCTAATAAAGTTTCCTGATGTTTGATGATGAGTTTTAATTTTTCAATTTCTTGAACCAAATCTTTATATTCAACTGAACCATAAATGGTGAAATCTCGACCATTATTAACATGACTTCCCATTCTTAAATCAACACTTTGAATTTCTCCTTGTATTAATTCCAAAATATCCATTTCAAAAATCTCTGCCAATTCCATTAAGCGCGATAAAGTTAAGCGTGTTTCGCCACGTTCAATTTTGGCATAACCATTGGGCGATAAGCCGAGTTTATTGGCAAGTTGTTCTTGCGACCATTGTTTGGCTTCTCGTAATTGGCGGATTTTTTCATAGGATTTCATCTTGTTTTATCTCACTTTTTGGGTAGGAAAAACCACTTTTGGTGTGTGTTAATTTAGGTTAATTGAATTTAAAATTCGCATTATCTTACCTAATTTTTATTCATTGTAAAAGGAACATTCTTATGAAAAAAATTTTTTCTGTTGGAATTATTGGCGTAACAGCAGTTGCATTATTAGCAGGTTGTCAGCAAGAAGATAGGGAAACCAAACGTCAATTAGAGCAATTACAATCACAATTAGAAGCGGAAAAAGCGGAAAAAGCACAACGCGAAGCCCAAGAACGTGCTAAACAACAAGAGCAAGAACAATTAGCGCGTGAAGAGCAAATTCGTCAAGAAGCCGAAGAAAGCGTAAGAGCTCAACTGAAAATGGAAGCAGAAGCCAAAGCTGCGCAACAGAAAGCCGCGCAACAGCAAAAAGTACAACAACAAAAAGCTCAAGCAGCTACACCAAAATTTACAGAAAAAGTAGTGCGTTATCCTGCTACTGTGGTAACGCAATCAGGTTATGGTGAATTGTCTTTGCGTGGTGAACCTTCTACAAAAGGCATTGAAGTCAGCAAAGTTTATGATGGTAATGAAGTTACCGTGATTTCTAAAACCAATAAATGTGAAGTCATTGGAAATATTGATGGTTGCTGGGTTAAAGTGCAATTAGATAACGCCAAGGGCTATATGTTTGATGGTTATCTAAATCGCGAAGTGCTTTCACAACAAGAAAAGCAGAAATTACAAAATTCTGGCAATTCTGAAGAAGAATGTATTGATTGTGAACATTAATTTTGTCAGGCAGCCTGAAAGAAATTAAAGAAATTATGGTCGTTTAAAATACGAACGATACAGCGTTGCGAACTTCTCTCCTTATGTGCTATTCGTACATGGCGATTATTGTTGCTTTGTTTCGTTTTAATTTTAAATGACGATAATTTTATACTTATCAAACAAGGAATTTTAAAATATGAAAAAATTGATTTTAGCCAGCATATTAGCTATGACCATGTCTCCGTCTGCTTTTGCGATGAGTAATCAGGAAGCAATTAAGACAGTTCATCAAGCTACTGCGATGCAGTATTGTGGTTTTGAAGATGAGCATGTCATTCGTACAGGTGGAGAAGTATTTGTGATTTACTCAACTACTGGCATACCAACAGATGAAGATGGTATTACGGAATGCAGTGGTGGTTCAGGTACATACATGACTCATTTGGCTCATTTAAAAAATGGGCGAGTGATAAAAGCAGATTTATTTGAAGACCATGATATTAATACCCGCTTTATTGATACAGATAGTTTAAGTGTTTCTAATGGTATTTTGAGTTTTCAAAATCGTGAATTTGGTAAAAATGACCCAAATTGTTGCGCTGGTGATATTTACAACACACAAATTCAATTATCTACAGGACGCTTGATTAGCCGTAAATTTGTTGGTCGCGCACCTGAATAATATTGAATCAAATACGCAGGCAGCCTGAAAATCATTTTTCAGGCTGCCTGAATATTTTTAAATCAATTATTTATCCAAAGTTTCGCGGATAATCATTTTTACAATATCGGCATTGTTTGGCACGACTTGTACACGTTGCGGCAAATCTTCCAAACCCACCAATTTGGCAGGACGTGGAATGGCTACGTCTTCGCCCACCGCTTCGTGAATGGTTTCGTCAAATTTGGCTGCCAACGCGGTTTCCAAACACACGATGATTTCGCCTTCCAAACGCACATCACGCGCCACTTTCACGCCATCGGCGGTGTGGGGGTCAATCAATTCGCCATCGGTTTCATACACTTGCTTGATGGTGTCAATGCGGTCTTTGTGGGTGCTTTTGCCCGATACAAAACCGTATTGTTCGTGAATTTCAGGCAATTTATGGTGCAAATTGAAACCTTTGCCCGCATTCACTTGCGCCCACAAACTTTGCACTTCGCCGCTGTCGCGCTCCACCACATCAAACACAAAACGCTCAAAATTAGACGCTTTGCTGATGTCCATAGATGGGCTGGACGTTACATAAGTAAATTCAGCCGTGCGCGGACGGTATTCGCCTGTGTGGAAAAATTGGTCAAGCACATCATTTTCGTTGGTTGCCACGATTAAGCGTTTGATTGGCAAACCCATTTGTTTGGCGATATGACCCGCGCACACATTGCCAAAATTGCCGCTTGGCACACAGAAACTCACTTCTTGGCGATTGTTTTCTGTGGCGCGGAAATAGCCTGCGAAATAGTAAACCACTTGCGCGACAATGCGTCCCCAGTTAATGCTGTTTACCGTGCCGATGTGGTATTGTTCTTTGAATGAATGGTCGTTTTGTACGGCTTTCACGATGTCTTGGCAATCGTCAAACATGCCTTTTACGGCAATATTGATGATGTTTTCATCTTGCAAACTGAACATTTGGGCGCGTTGAAATGCCGACATTTTGCCTTCGGGCGACAACATAAACACATTTACGCCTTGTTTTCCGCGCAATGCGTATTCGGCTGCCGAGCCTGTGTCGCCACTGGTCGCGCCTAAAATATTTAACTGTTTGTTTTGTTTGGTTAATACGTATTCAAACATATTGCCCAAAAATTGCATTGCCATGTCTTTAAACGCCAAAGTTGGACCATTGGACAAGGCTTCAATTTTAATGCCGTCTTTCAAAGTGCGAACAGGCGTGATTTCAGCCGTACCAAACGCTTCTGCGGTGTAAGTGCGTTTTACGATGTCGTGCAAATCTTCGTCTGGAATGTCGGTGGCGAATAATCTGATGATTTCAAAGGCTAAATTGGGATAACTCAAATTGCGCCAATTTGCCAACATGGTTTCGGACACCACAGGATATTCTTCGGGCAACATTAAGCCACCATCGGGTGCTAAACCCATTAACAAAACTTCGCTGAATGGTTTGCGTTCGGTTTGACCGCGTGTGCTGATGTAATACATACTAAACCTCGTGAAATCAAAATATTAAACAAATAAGCAGCCTGATAACAGCATCATGATGCTTTTCAGGCTGCCTGAATCTTAATTAACAGCAGATGAATACAGTTTTTTGAAACAAGCGGTTACGGTTTTTGCGCCCACTTCAGCCATGACTTTGGTACGACCTTCTGCGCTGGCTAATTGGGTCAAGTCGGCGGCGGTTAATTGGTTCGGTGCTTCGGTGCTGACGCAACCGCAGATTTTATCTTCCCATTCCGCTTGTTTTTCAGCAGACATTGCCAAAGCAATCATGCGCCATTCATTGCGCGATTGTAATTCGGTAACACATTGATTTTGCACATACCAGCTAACCGCGCTTTTGCCCAAAGTGCCAGCCATACTGCCCAAACCGCTATTGGTGGTTGAAGCGGTACTGCTGCTGGTGCTGCCGCCTGTGCCTGCACACGCGCTTAATAATAATGCTGTGGCTAAAATAGATGCGATTTTTTTCATCGTTTAATCCTTTGAATAAATGAATCGGTCAAAAAGCGATTATCCTAATAATTTTAGTGAAAGACAATGGCTATTTCACATTTTCAGGCAGCCTGAACCATTAGGGGCTAATGACATTTCATTTTGCACTTGCTTTTGCATCAAAAATCGCCCACTTCTGCGTTAAAAATACTCATCAGGTGTACAACCTGACTCGTATTTTTGCCTTGAATTGGTCGTTTTTGCTGACAAAATCAAGGTACAAAACGAAATGTCATTAGCCCCTATGAACGAGGATTTTGCCAACGACGCGTTTTCTGTTTCTTTTTCTTATTTTTGGCAATCACACGTTTGGATGGTTTGGGAAATGCGCTGATGTTGCTGGCAACAGCTTGTGCTTGCACAGTTGGAAAGGCGGTGTGCCACGCATTATCCAAACTCATGCCGCTTTCTTTCATTAATATGAGAAATGACTGTAAATAGCGATAACGTGCTTGTGCCAATTTTTGTTCAGCTTCAGCCAATTCTTTTTGTGCTTGAATCACTTCTACATTACTGCGAATGCCAAATTCTTTGCCAATACGCGTGGATTTTAATTTCAGTCGGTTGCTTTCTAACAATCGTTCTTGCGCCAAAATTTGATAACGTGTGGCGTTGTTTTCAGTAAAAGCTTGTTTAACAACCAATTTGACTTTGCGTTCTACAGCTAATTGTTTGGCTTCCGCTTCGCCAGAACGGGCAGCGGCTTCACGAATTTTGCTGCGAATTTCGCCGCCTGTGAATAAGGGAACGCTGATTTGTAATGATGCGGAAAAGCCTTTGCCTGTGTATTCGTAATCACGACTGGCTTGTGAGCCGTGATAAACGCTGTTTTGGTAGCCCACATTCAATCCTAATTTGGGTAAGCGGTTGGCGCGTGCCATATTTACGCCTTCGTTTGCCATGTCGGTATTGAGTTTTTGGGTTTGGTATTCTTGGTTGTTTTGCAGGGCGAGTTGTTGCCATTGTGCCAAGGTGTTTTGTTTCACTTGTGGTTCAATGCGTTGAATCAAATTTTCCATATTAATGGGGGCAATTTCTGCTGCATCGTAACCTGTGAAATCAGCCAGTTGATTTTCGGCAATTTGTTTTTGGGTCATGGCGTCAATTTCTTTGGCAACCGCGCTGTCGTAACCTGCTTGGGCTTCGTGAATGTCCACGGCGGTGGCTGCGCCGCGATTGTACATTTCTTGGGCTTGTTGCATTTGTTGGCGATAGGCTTCGCGCTCGGTAGCAACGGCTTGCATGGTGTCTTTTGCTAGTAAGACGTTAAAGTAGCTTTCGCTAACTTTGAGCATGGTTTCATCGTGATGGGCGCGTAACTGGGTTTCGGCAGCATGTGTGCCGATTTTGCTTTGGCGGTATTGTGACCATTTGGTGCCATCGTATAGGGTTTGGCTGGCTTGTATGTTGTAGGTTCGTGTGGTTTTGGTTGATGATAATGAGGGGGGTTGATAGGAATAGCTGCCATTGACTGAAACTTGGGGCAGTAGGCTGGCTTTGGCTTGTTTTTCGCGCTCTATTTCGGCATCGCGGTTGTATTCGTAGGCACGGTATTCGGCTGAATGGTTACGCGCTGCTTTCCATGCTTGCGGCAAATCAAAGGCATACGATGATTGTATCATGCCGAATGTGCTAAATAGGAATGTGAAATTTTTGATGTTTTTCATAATGATGTGTTTTGGGTTTGGGTTTTCAGGCTGCCTTTGGGTATGCGACAAAATTTTCAATGCTGCCTGAAATCTGCTCCCTCTCCCTATGGGAGAGGGCTGGGGAGAGGGCAAAATGGCAGATGTCCCCAAAGTTTTTCCCTCTCCCTAACCCTCTCCCACAGGGAGAGGGAATTGGGTTAGTGGCTCATTTGAAAATTTATCGTTTACCGAAAGGCTGCCTGAAATGTTGTTTTGAACGCAAATGGTTTCGTGCCACCTCCCAAAAGCGTGGGTGCGGCGGCAAGACGCCGCGTTCTGGCAATTTCAGGCTGCCTGAACGGGTTTATCGCTCTTTAAAGCTTTCATCTACTTTGGTTTGTAGTGGGCTGAGCAGGTAGTCCATCACGCGGCGTTTGCCTGTTTTGATTTCGGCACTAACGTTCATACCTGCGGTTAAATAGACGGTTTTGCCGTCAATATTTAGGGTGTTTTGGTCAAGCGACACCAGCGCGGTATAGACCAAACCCAAATCTTCGTGGGTAATGGCATCGTTGCTAACGCTTTTGACTTTACCCGTGAGATAGCCGTAGCGGGTGTAGGGGAAACTTTCTACTTTAATCACCGCGTCTTGCCCTGCTTTAACAAAGCCGATGTCTTTGTTGAGCACCAAAGCCTCTACTTCCATTTTTTCATCGTCTGGCACAATGACCATGATTTTTTGTGCGGCAGTAACCACGCCACCAATGGTGTAAGTGGCTAATTCTTGCACCGTACCATCAACAGGGGATTTGAGCGTCATCAGCGATTTACGCTGACGGGCTTTTTCGGTTTGTCCTGCGTATTGTTCCATTTGCTCGGTGGCTTGGCGCAAGGCGTCTAATGTGTCGCGTTTTAAATTTTGGGTATTTAACGTGCGATTTTGTTGCGCTTGCGTGATGGCTGCCTGAATTTGTTGAATTTGGCTGCGGGTGCTGTCCAAATCGTTTTGATTGGCAACCAGTTTGCTGCGTTGTTCCAAATAAGCGTGTTCGGAAATGAATTCGTCCTCGCGCAATTTGGCATAATCTGCCGTTTTACGCTGCTCAATTTCGCCAACGGAAATCAATTTTTGTTCCTGCGCTTGAGCCGCTTTTAATTCAGCTTGATGTCCGCGTAACACCGATTGGAGCTGTGCATCTTGCGCTGCCCATGCTTGGTATTGATTCTGTGCCAAAATTTGCGCCTCTTGCAAGGCGGTGTCGGCGATACCCAAATTTTTAGCCGTCTCACGATTGATATACGGCAAAGTTTGGCTGTCTAATGCAGCTAATACCGATTCATAGCGTAATTTGGATAATTGCGCCGCCTGTAAAGCCTGTTGCGATTGCGCCAAATCACTGTCCGAACCCACCGCTTCCAATTCCACCAACACATCATCAGCTTTCACATGCTGACCATCGCGCACATTCACCGCTTTCACAACGGCGGTTTCAATCGGTTGAATTACCTTACTGCGGCTGCCTGTAGAAGTTTTGCCTTGCGCCGTTGCCACAATATCAATTTTGCCAATCAACGCCCAAGCCAACGCCAACACCGTAAACAACATAATCAAACGCGCCGTCCATTTCGGTGCAGCAGAAATGGGCGTATCCGTTAATTCCAAATGAGCAGGCAAAAATGCACGTTCATCTGCGCTGCGTTTGGGTGGGTCAAGTTGGTCGCGGATAGACCACACATTGCGCCATGCCGTTACATAGCGCGAAATAAAATCTCTCAATGCTTGAAAACGCATAATCAGGTTTTCCGTAAATAAAAATAAAATGGAAAAATCATTCAGGCAGCCTTTCCCGAAAGGCTGGCTGAATAGTTGCCAGAACGCGGCGTCTTGCCGCCGCACCCACGCTGCGCCCGTCGTGATGGTGAGTGGTTAATTCAAAATCAAACCACTACGCATTTTGCAAATCATACAAATACCGATAATAACCATCAGGCTTTTGCAACAAACCATCATGCGTTCCCTGTTCCACAATCACCCCTTTGTCCATCGCAATAATGCGGTGAGCATGACGAACCGTGGACAACCGATGCGCAATAATCAACACCGTCCGTCCTTGGCAAATTGCCTGCATATTTTGCATAATCGCACGTTCCGATTCATAATCCAACGCACTGGTTGCCTCATCAAAAATCAAAATACGCGGATTGGTAATCAAAGCACGGGCAATCGCAATACGCTGGCGTTGTCCACCCGATAAACCTGCCCCCTGTTCGCCCACAATCGTGTCATAGCCTTCCGACAATTCCATAATAAAATCATGTGCGCCAGCCAATTTAGCCGCCTGAATAATCATTTCCAATGGCAAACCCGTATCCGTCAAAGCAATATTGTCGCGGATACTGCGGTTTAATAACACATTCTCCTGCAACACCACCCCAACTTGACGGCGCAACCATGTCGGGTCAGCGATTGCCAAATCATTACCATCTACCAATACACGCCCATTTTCAGGCACATACAAACGCTGAACCAATTTCGTCAGCGTTGATTTACCCGAACCCGAACGCCCAACAATCCCCAATACCTCCCCTGCCCGAATATGCAAATTCAAATCTTGCAAAATCAAACGACCATCAGGTTTGTATCTAAAATCAACGTGTTCAAACGTAATATCGCCACGAATATCAGGCAATGCCAAACGCGATTGCGGATTTTCAGTCGGCGCATTCAAAATATCGCCCAAACGCGCCACCGAAATCCCCACCTGTTGAAAATCCTGCCACAACTGCGCCAAACGAATCACAGGTGCAGCCACCTGCCCTGCCAACATATTAAACGCAATTAATTGACCCACCGACAATTTGCCTTCAATCACCAATCGTGCGCCAATCCACAAAGTCGCCACCGTAACCAATTTTTGAATCAACTGAACCCCTTGCTGCCCCACCACACCCAAACGGGTAACACGAAAACTGGAATTCACATAAGCCGCTAATTGATTGTCCCATTTACGCGTCATTTGCGGCTCAACCGCCATCGCTTTTACCGTACCAACGGCGGTAATACTTTCCACCAAAAACGATTGATTGTCCGCATTTCGCGCAAACTTCTCATTCAAACGCGCACGCAAAATCGGACTGATAAACGCCGACCAAAACGCATACGCTGGCAACGATGCCAACACCACCAACGTCAAAGTCGGACTGTAATACCACATCACAATTAAAAAGATAAACGAGAACACCAAATCCAATACCGATGTTAAAGCCTGTCCCGTTAAAAAATTGCGAATTTGTTCCAATTCACGCACACGCGCGACCGTATCGCCCACGCGCCGCGTTTCAAAATACGATAATGGCAAAGACAGTAAATGACGAAACAGCCGCGCCCCCAATTCCACATCAATCCGAGACGTGGTGTGCGCGAAAATATACGTCCGCAAACCGCCCAATACAATTTCAAACAAACTAACCGCCAATAATGCAATCGCCACCACATCTAATGTAGAAAAACCACGATGCACCAACACCTTATCCATTACCACTTGGAAAAACAACGGCGTAATCAACGCAAAAATTTGCAACACCACCGACACAATCAAGACTTCAATCAAAATCCGTCTATATTTAATGACAGCAGGAATAAACCAAGTGAAATCAAATTTGGCTAATGCTTTGGCAGCACTGGCACGAGATGCGACTTGCACCACTTCGCCCGAATAACGCTCGGTAAATTGCGCCTTATTCCACACCACAGGGCGATTTTCCACCAAGTCTTGCACCAAATATTGGTCTTCATCTACTTTGGCGAGCAGAAAATGTTGCCCGTCTTTGCGCCACACCAGCACGGGTAAATTGAGCATCGGTAAACGATTGATGGGTTGGCGCGTTACTTTGGCTTTCAATTCTAATTTTTTGGCAGCCAATAACCATTCGGTTTGGTCTAAATCATGTTTCAGGCTGCCTGAAAAATGGTGCATGATGTCCGCAGGGTTCGCGGCGATACCATGATAATGCGCCAAGATAATCAGCGCAGAAAGTGCAGGCTGGGGCGTTTGCGCCTGCGCCGTTTCGGCTTGAGTGTGCGTCATAAATTCATCTAATGTGTTAATTTAATGATGAAATTGTAAAGCGTGATTTTGCATTATGTAAATCATTCTCAAGCTATATTGATGTAATTGTTTTTTACTTTTGTTAAATTAGAATAAAGGGTCGATTAATTAAATAT
>JBHARQ010000114.1:0-10368 GCA_041831015.1 Simonsiella sp.
TACCTTGATTTTGTCAGCAAAAACGACTAATTCAAGGAAAAAATGCGAATCAGGTTGAACACCTGATGAGTATTTTTGACGCAGAAGTAGGCGATTTTTGATGCAAAAGCAAGTGCAAAATGAAATGTCATTAGCCCCTAACCTATTCAACTCAACACCGCCAACAAATCTTGCTGGAATGCCAATTCCTGATTGGTATTATGCAAATGCGGACAATGCAACAAAAAACTATCCTCCACTCGGTCTGCCAAAGTCGCAATCCGCGCATGATACAAACGCACCTGATGCCGCGCAAATACCTCTGTAATATCCGCCAACAACGCAGGACGATTAATCGCCACCACTTCCAAAGTGTACCAATCGGCGCGTTCTGGGTCGGGCGTGAGCTGAACATGTGGTGCAATCGGCTGATGTCGCGCACGACGGCTGGGTTGGCTGGTGCGGCTGGTTACATCGCGTCGCCCATGCACAAATTCGGTTAATTCAAATTGTAAACGTTGTGCAATGCGCTCGCCATCGTGTTGATGACAATGCTCGGGGAGCTGCACCACAAATTCATCTAAAATAAAATCATGCGCAGTAATCAATGCCTTGGCAGCCACAATATCCACACCATGCTGGCTGATAATTCGGCAAATGCGCGTAAACAACCGCTCCCGATTTTTCATATACACAAAAATATGCAAACGGTCGGCATGTGATTGAATACGCACACAAGGCGATTCAAAATCCTGAATTAATTCAGGTAATTGCCATGATAATTCCCTATCATCAAAATAAGCAAAATACGTTTCACCCAACGCTTGCCAAAGCTGACGAATGCGTTTTTCATCGTGATGTTGTTTTAATAAATCATAGGCTTGCTGTTTACGGCTCACCACCAAATGGGCGCGAGATGCGTGTTCGCCCGCCAAATAGCGCGAGGCTGCCTGAAACAGCGTTTCCAATAATTGCGCTTTCCAGCTATTCCAAATTTTCGGATTGGTGCCACGAATGTCTGCCACTGTCAGTAAATACAAAGCGGTTAATTTTTCAGGCGTATCTACAATTTGGCAAAATTTCTGAATCACTTCAGGGTCATGAATGTCTTGTTTTTGCGCGACAATGGAAAACAGTAAATGTTGCTCCACCAACCACGCCAACAATGCGCCATCGGTTTCAGGCAGCCTGTGGTCTTGTGCGAAACGTTGCACGTCTGCCACACCTAATTTAGCATGGTCGCCATTGCGCCCTTTGGCTATGTCGTGAAACAATGCCGCCAAATACAAAATATATTTCTTTTCAAATCCTTGCATCAAGCCAGACGCAAACGGCAATTCATGGCTATGCGCCTCAATCGCCAACCGCCGCACATTGCGTAACACCATCAAAATATGGTCATCAACAGGATAAATGTGAAATAAATCATGCTGTAACAAGCCGACAATTTTGTCCCATTCAGGCAAATATTTTGCCAATACGCCATACAAATTTAACAATCGCATGGTGGCACTCAATCCCGTACCCATTTGAAAAAATGAGAGGAATTGTGCCCGATGCGTTTCATTGGCATAAAAATCGGCGTCTAATTTTTGCACCGCCGTCCACCACGCCCGCAATGTTTTAGGCGCAATGGTATGAATATCCTGATGCGCTTGCAAACGCTGCACAATACCGAAAATGTGTTCAGGCTGCGTGTCAAACAATAACGGATTTTTAATCGCAATTTGATGATTAATATGATAGTAATATTCATCAATGTCATGCGTGATGCGCGGATAATGCACATAAATCTGCTGACGCAACATGGGGATAATAATTTGATTTAATTGAACAATATTTTTTGCAGCACGATAAAATTGCCGCATCACTTGCTCAATCGCTTGCTGACGGTCGCCTGTGTAGCCCAAATTGGCAGCCACGGTATTTTGCAAATCAAAGGTTAATTGGTCTTCCTCACGCCCAGCCGCCAAATGCAACTCAATTCGCAATTTCGCCAAAATGCGATGGCTGCTGCGAAGCATGCCGCTTTCAATGTGATTAATCACTTGATTTTGCTGAAAATGGGCTAAATCTGTCCCCAAATGTTGCACTTTTGCCAGCCACATCATGGTGTGAATATCACGCAAACCGCCTGCACCATTTTTGATATTTGGCTCAAGCGCGAAAGCAGGTTGTTTGGCGTGGCGTTGGGTCATTTCCAGTAATTTGCCTTCAATAAATTGGGTAATATTTCGTTGATTTTGAATGGCAAGTTGGAATTGTTCGGCTAATTTCAGGCTGCCTGAAAGGTATCGCGCCTCCAAAAAAGCGGTATCAGCAGTAATATCGTGTTTGGCACTCTCACATAATTGTTGCAAGCTGCCTGATTTGACGGCGGGCGCAAGCTGGTTATCCCACAAAATTTGTACGAATTGGGCAATTTGATGTTGTTCAATTTCTGTCAATTCATCAGGCGATACAATCGCCAAATCCAAATCGGAATGGGGATACAATTCATTGCGCCCAAACCCACCAATCGCCAAAAGTGATAAATGGGTTGATGCGCCGAAGATGTCCGTCCACCATGCGATAAGGGCGGTTTCTACTGCTGCCCCGTGCGCGCGGAAATATTTCAATGGGCGGCGGTCGGTGAGATAGTGTTCTATGGCTTGCCATTTGGCGGCGGCGAGGGTTTGGGCAATGGTATTCATGGTGTCTTGGGTTTGGTTGGGGTGGTGATTTTAATCACGGTGTCGCCTGTGGCTAAACCTTCCCAATATAATCGGGGTGCAAACACGGTGATTTTGCCATTTTGTACAGGCGTTTGATATTCATACTCGGGACGCATTTCAGCTAATGTTTCCAAACCAAAATCTCGTTGTCGAATCGGATGAATGCGTGTTTGGACGCTCCAATTCATCATCGTGCCGTCTGGGAACGGGCAATTCACCGTTTGCCCCATGATTTGGCAACTACCAATATGATGTGTACGCAAATCCACACCATCTGGTACGGCTGGTAAAGGGATGCCATTCATAAATCCAAATAAGCGGTCATGTGAAAATACATCTTGTCGCACATAAATCCAAATATGTTCACGTAAAAAGAATTGGTCTGCAAAATAGGTTGATGAAACAGGCTGGCTGAAATATTGGCGTAACGCCCCCATCATATCAGGAATCGCACCGCCCACCATGCCCCATAATCCTGCCAAAATGGCTTCGGTATGAGAGCCGCCATCACGAATGGTATGGAATAATTTGCCCGATTGCTCCCATTCACGCACGGCTTCTGCCTCACGCCACGACACGATGGAATCCACATCACGAAAAATAATTCGTGCGGCATCTTCATCGGCTGCTGCCATAAAACGCCATACGGTACCCACCCATTGCGCGGCTTCACCTGTTACCCGAATCACTTGTGCGCCGTATTCGCGTAATTGTTGTTGGGTTGATTCAGGCACGGTGTCATCCACATAAAATCGACACACCCAATCAGGATAAATGGTTGGAGCGACTTTGGCATTCATCAATGCACCTTCTAAATATTTGGGAGAACTACCAAATAATGAAAATGCAATGATTTTTGGACCATTCGGTCGCGGCATCACATGAGGTAATGCAGGTATTTGAGGATAACGAGCCACAATACTGGCATCGCGCAATTGTAATGCACGCAAACCATATTGACCTGCTGACACATCATCTTCTTTCAAATAATAAGTATAGGATAAAATATCCAATGAATTGATGTAATTGGGTTCAATTTTTAAAGATTGATGTGCATAATCCATTGCCAAAT
Source organism: Simonsiella sp. (assembly GCA_041831015.1). GTDB lineage: Bacteria > Pseudomonadota > Gammaproteobacteria > Burkholderiales > Neisseriaceae > Simonsiella. The sequence continues at coordinate 3,766 of JBHARQ010000114.1, forward strand.
CGGTTTGTTCTGCACGTTGTGCTGCCGAGGCGGCATTACTCAATACCACCGCATTATTCGGACGTAACGGAATGATTTTTTGGATTAATTCTAAAGCACGTTTGGCTTCACCTGCATGATACAGCTCGCGAAATTCAGCATACATCTGGTCTGTATCTTGGGTAGAATGAGGGGCGATTTTTATATTCATGAGACATCTACTTTTTATCAAAATAAAATAATCAGGCTGCCTGAAAACACACACGATGCTTTCAAACAGCCTGATTTTATCATTAACACGATGCGGGCGATAAACTCAATGCGCCAGATTCCTTATCCGATGAATCTGGCAATGATGTTTCCGCAACAATCGGAATTTTATTAATATACAACAGCTCATTCATTTGACGATTATTCACCAAATCTGCCAACGTAAACCCATCTAAATGCACCAAAAATGCCCTCATCGCCCCACCCAACACGTCCATCAAGCGACAATGTGGCGTGAGAATACATTCATTATGTTCACCAAAACATTCTACCACCGTCAAAGGCTCCATGTGGCGCACCACCGCGCCCACCAAAATGGCATCTGCCTCACGCGCCAACCGCAAACCACCGCCTTTACCGCGCACACTATGCAAAAACCCCCCTTTTACCAAAGCCGTTACCACTTTCATCAAATGGCTTTTGGAAATGCCGTAAGTTTCAGCAATGGTCGCAATATTCACCAAAGAATCGTCATTTACTGCCGCATAAATCAGCACGCGCAAGGCGTAATCAGTTTGTTGAGTTAAATACATGGTTGCGGTTTCCAAATTAAAGTTTCATAATATCTGCATCATTATAAGCGACTTGCTCATAATGTAATACGCATTTATATCAAAACATTTCTATTTTATCACGGACACAATGCCATGAAACCACTGAAACGTCATCCCGAACTCATTCATTTATCGCAAGAACATCATCATACCCTTGCCCTGTGTGCGCGAATTTTGCGCGACCCCAGCCAAAATCATCAAGCCGATATTACCGCGCACTATGTTGATTTAGAAAAACATTTTTCTGAAGAAGAAAACCTATTCGCACCATTATGGGACAAATTACCCGACCCTACCTTGCGCCAACGCTTTGAACAGGAACACGCCGAATTGCGCCGTCTATATCACGCCGCAGAATTTGACAGTCCCGAATGGAATCAACAATTTGCCACCCTATTGCGCGACCACGCCCGATTTGAAGAGCGTGAATTATTTGAACAATTAGCCCAATTTGCCTTGCCACCATTTCAGGCAGCCTGAAAATAAAAATTAAATAATAGGAAATAGATATGTTAAACAAATTACTCAACCACCCCATTTGGGCGATGGCATTTCGTCCACTATATTTACTGGCAGCACTATATGGCGCATTGTCCATTTTATTATGGGGATTTGGCTACACAGGCACCACCGCATTACCTGTTCAATATTGGCACGCCCACGAAATGATTTGGGGCTACGCAGGCGCGGTGGTGGTTGCCTTTTTACTGACTGCGGTTGCCACATGGACAGGTTACCCACCCGTACGCGGTAAGCCCTTGATGGCATTGGTGGCTTTATGGCTATTGGCGCGAATCAGCGTCTTTTTTGGCGGATTGATTGACCTAACTTATATTGCAGGCACACTATTTTACTGGTTTGCCGCCCTATTAATGGGCATTTCAGTCGTGAAAACACAAAATTTACGCAATTATATTGCCGTATTTGCCCTATTTATGTTTGGTTTGACTCACGCCCTGTTTCACGCCTATTTACAACCATTCAATCCCACCGCATTACACAACGGTTTGATGGCAGGTTTAGTGATGGTATCAGGCTTTATCGGCTTGATTGGCAACCGAATTATCCCATTCTTTACCGCTCGCCGTCTCAACACCGCCCAAGTCAATTCCCCCATGTGGGCAATGCTGGCAGCCCTGATTTTACCCATGCTGATGGCAGCCTTGATGATGCTACAAACCGCATTGCCATTGGCTGGCGTATTCGGTGTGGCTGGCGGCGTGTTGGGTGTGGTGCAATCCGTGCGCTGGTTTCACAAAGGCGTGCTGCCTGAAAGCATGTTGTGGATTTTACACGCAGGCTATGCGGCTGCCAGCATCGGATTACTCGTACTCGGATTAGCCCAATTCAGCGTGGGTTACAACACCTTTGCCAGCTTGGGTATTCACCTGATTGCCGTAGGCGGTATTGGTTTGCTGACCATTGGCATGATGACGCGCACCGCACTCGGACACACCGCGCGTCCCCTCTATCCTGCACCCAAAGGTTTGAATCTTGCCTTTTGGCTGATGCTGGCAGCCACCCTATTCCGCGCCCTGTCTGCGCTGATGATGACTGTGAATACCACCGCTTACATCCACTCATACCGATTGGCGGCGGTGCTATTTGCGGCGGCGTTGCTGATTTACTTCTGGCGATACGCCCCTTGGCTCACCCAACCGCGCTTGGACGGCAAACAAGGTTGATATTTTGACGAGAACGCGGCGTCTTGCCGCCACACCCACGCTTTTAGGCGGGTGGCACGGAACGGTGCGTTCTCCGTAGAAAACGGCGTAGCGTGGGCTTTGCCCACGATAACACGCAGCCTGAAACCTTTGCAAAACCTTTTCGTAGCGCGTAGGTCGGGCATTTATGCCCGACACATTTCAAATATTTCAATACGTTGTCGGGCATAAATGCCCGACCTACTCTACGAAGAACGCGCCGTTCCGCGCCACTACCCAAAAGCGTGGGTGCGGCGGGAAGACGCCGCGTTCTGGTCAAAATTCAGGCAGCCTTTCGGTACACAACAAAAAATAAAGGACAGATATTTCATCTGCCCTTTATCAAAACGACCTTATGATTAAGACCTTATAATTAATTAATGCGAATCCGTTTCGCCATTCTCACGCGCTTTTGCCATCACTTCACGATACCAGCGTGGGTGGTGTTTTTTCGCCCATGCTTGCGTTACCACACCTTCTACCATAGCGCGAATCGTGCCACGAATCCAAATCGCCGCGTAAACGTGAACGATAATGCCCGCAATCAAAATCGTTGCCGACCACGCGTGTAACAACAACGCCAAACGCACCACATCAATCGGGAAATAGCCCGAGAAATATTGACGCCATGCAATGATGCCCGTGATAAACAGCACAATCATACAACCCGTCATCAGCCAGAACATACCTTTTTGACCGCCATTGTATTTGCCCACATCGCCCACTTCATGACCATTTAAGACTTGCGGAACGGATTTCATCCACTTAATGTCTTCTTTATCAATGAAATTGTATCGCCAGTAGCGCAAAAATTGACGGAAAAAGCCCAAAAACATAATCACGCCAATAATGGGGTGGACAATACGCGCCAGTTGTGGCGTACCGAAAATGCCCGTGAGCCAGAAAAACGCAGGATAGAAAAAAGCCAATCCCGAAATGGCAAGCAACACAAAGCAAATTGCCACAATCCAATGGTTAATCCGTTCTGCGCGTTTATAGCGTTGAATTAAGCGTTCTTTTGCCATTTTATGCGTCCTCCTCACGTTTTAAAATTTCGCCTTCTTTGCCAATCACTTCGGGCGACTCCTCGTCTGCGCGGTTCGGGCCGACCGTAATATAGTGGAAGAAACCCGTTAAAGTGGCGGCGGCGATACCGAAAGTTGCCAATGGTTTGAGCAAGCCTTTCCATAATTTCACGGTTGGGCTAATCGCTGGATTATCTGGCAAACCTTTGTATAAGCTCGGTTTATCAGCGTGATGCAAGACGTACATCACATGCGTTCCGCCCACGCCTTCGGGGTCGTACAAGCCTGCTTTGTCGTAACCGCGATTATTCAAATCTTTGATGCGGTCGGTGGCAACGCGTTTCATGTCTTCCTTGCTACCAAATTGAATCGCACCTGTAGGACACGTTTTCACGCAAGCAGGTTCTTGTCCAACGGCAACGCGGTCGGAACACAAAGTGCATTTGTAAACCTTATTATCTTGCTTATTCATGCGCGGAATATTGAACGGGCAGCCTGAAATACAATAGCCACAACCAATACAATTTTCCTGATGAAAATCCACAATCCCATTTTCATACTGAATAATCGCACCGGGCGAAGGACACGCTTTCAAACATCCGGGGTCAGAGCAGTGCATACAGCCATCTTTGCGGATTAACCACTCCAATTTGCCATGCTCTTCCGTTTCCTGAAAGCGCATCACTGTCCAAGAATTTGCCGTCAAATCAATCGGATTGTCATAGACACCATGATTGGTACCAATCTCATCACGAATATCATTCCATTCCGAACACGCCACTTGACACGCTTTACAACCAATACAAGTGGTCACGTCAATCAACTTCGCCACTTCAATCGGCTTGCGTACTTGTGGGGGTGGGGTAACATCAGCCGTAGCAGAACGGCGTTTAATGTCTAACGATTGTAATGCCATTGTTCCGCTCCTTATGCTTTCTCAATATTAACCAAGAATGTTTTATATTCAGGCGTTTGCGTGTTGCAGTCGCCCACAAATGGCGTCAAAGAATTCACCAAGAATTGCTTTTGACCCGACACATTTTCCCAACCACCATGTAAAGGAATACCCACTTGATGAACCGTTTTACCGTTAATCGTCAAAGGTTTCACCCGTTTGGTAACCACCGCACGCGCCTTAATCCAAGCGCGTTTACTGCTGATTTTCACCCAATCACCTTTTTCAATGCCTTTTTCCTTCGCCAATTCTTCGCTGATTTCGCAGAATTGTTCAGGTTGTGCAATCATCAACAATTTCACCGATTTCGTCCAGAATTGGAAATGCTCGGTCAAGCGATAAGTCGTGCCAACATAAGGGAATTCATCCATATGACCAATGCGGTCTTTCACGCTGTCAAACAAGCGCATGGCTGGCGTTTGCACCACTTTCGGATGCAAAGGATTGGTGCCAATCGGCGATTCCAACGGCTCGTAATGTTCAGGGAAAGGACCATCTACCAATTTACGTTGGCAGAACAAACGACCCACGCCTTCTTCATTCATAATAAACGGATTCATGCCAGAGCTTGGCGAAGCATCTGCTTTGAAATCAGGCACATCAGCCCCTGTCCATTTCGCACCGTCCCAATGAATCAAGGTGCGATGCTCGTCCCAAGGTTTACCGCTTGGGTCGCAAGAGGCGCGGTTATACAAAATACGGCGATTTGCAGGCCATGCCCACGCCCATTTTGGCGTATTGCCCAAGCCCGAATCGGTATTATCGCGTCTGTCCATTTGGTTGCCTGCTTGCGTCCATGAGCCCGAGAAAATCCAAGTCGCACATTCAGTCGTGCCATCATCACGCAACTGGTGGAAACCATCCAACAATTCGCCTTTTTTGCGAATGATTTTGCCGTCTTTATCCGTCAAATCTGCCAACGCATAGCCATTGGATTCTTTCGCCATTTCTTCAGGCGTAGGCGCGTGTGGTTTGGCGTATTTCCATGATAATTTGGTGATGGGTTCGGGCGCAGTACCGCCTTCTTTTTCATACATGGCTTTTAACAGCAAATGCAATTCGCCCAAAATATCCAAATCAGGCAATGCCTCCGCAGGTGGTTCTGCCCCTGGGTGATGCCATTGCAACCAACGCGATGAATTCACAATCGAGCCAGCCTCTTCCGCAAAACACGGTGTCGGCAAACGGAATACGGTTGTGCCAATTTTGCTCGGGTCAACATCGTGCGCTTCGCCATGATTTTCCCAGAAAGACGCGGTTTCGGTCTTAATTGGATCCATCACCACCATGTATTTCAATTTAGAAAAGGCTTCGGTAACACGGTGGGCATCTGGGAACGAACCTTGCGCGTTAAACCCTTGTACCAGCAAGCCATTGACTTTGCCTTGATACATCAATTCGGTTAATTGCAAAATGTCGTACATTTTGTCCCATTTAGGCAACCAATCGTAGCCCCAGTTGTTTTCTTTGGTGGCGTTATCACCATACATCCATTTCAGGAAGCTGACAAAGAATGCTGGCGTATTTTGCCAATAGTTCAACTGATTGGGTTGTACCGCTTTCGGTGTTTGTACATTCAAATAATCTTGGAAAGTCGGATGGCGGTTTTCATTTGGCAACACCATATAGCCTGGTAATGAAGTGGACAGCAAGCCCAAATCTGACAAACCTTGAATATTAGAGTGTCCGCGCAACGCATTCACGCCACCGCCCGACATGCCGATGTTGCCCAATAATAATTGCACCATCGCCATCGTGCGAATGATTTGGCTACCGTAAGTATGTTGTGTCCAACCCAAAGCATACAGAATCGTCCCTGCTTTGTTCGGCGCAGACATTTCGCCCCATGCTTCTGCGATTTTTAAGAAATCTTCTTTAGAAGTACCGCAAATGGTGTTCATCATGTCAATGGTGTAGCGGGCATAATGTTTTTTCAGCAACTGCCACACGCAACGCGGATGTTCAAGCGTTGGGTCGGTTTTGGCATAACCTTGACCGTCTAGCTCGTAATACCATGTTTCTGTATCGTATTTTTTCTTGGTTTCATCGTAACCAGAGAACATGCCCTCGTTAAAGTCAAAGCCTTCCGCCACAATAAAGCTGGCGTTGGTGTACGA
>JBHARQ010000115.1:0-3463 GCA_041831015.1 Simonsiella sp.
CTTAATTTTAACGTTTTTTGTATTTTTGCCCGACGGGGTTAAAAATACAGTTGCTACTGCTTTTTCATTCTATTTAAAACGCTTTCAGGCAGCCTGAAAACATATTACTACATTTTTCAGGCTGCCTGAATTCAAAAATCAACTAGCAAACGTCTCCGCCAATTCCTTTTGCAAATGCGCGATAAATTCATCAATTGTCATCACGCCTAAATCTTCGGCTTTACGGCGCACAGCGACTTGACCGTTTTCTTTTTCCTTGTCGCCAATCACTAATTGGTACGGGAAACGGTATTGGCTGTTGTCGCGGATTTTATAACCGATTTTTTCGTTGCGCGTATCCAATTCCACGCGGAAACCTGCTTGGCGCAATGTGTCGGCAACTTCGGCGCAGTAGTCGGCTTGTTTTTCCGTGATATTCATTACCACCATTTGCACAGGCGCGAGCCACAATGGGAACGAACCCGCATGGTTTTCAATCAAAATGCCGATAAAGCGTTCCATTGAACCCAAAATCGCACGGTGCAACATCACAGGACGCGCACGACCATTGTCTTCGGTAACGTATTCCGCGCCCAAGCGTTCGGGCAACACGAAATCCAACTGAATGGTGCCACATTGCCATGAACGACCCAGCGCATCTTTAATATGATATTCCACTTTCGGGCCGTAGAACGCGCCTTCCCCTGGTAATTCTTCCCATTGGATACCACAAGCGGTCAAAGCATCGCGCAAACCTTGTTCTGCTTTGTCCCAAGTTTCGTCCGAACCTGCGCGTTTTTCAGGGCGCAACGACAATTTCACGCTCACATTATCAAAACCGAATTGCTTGTAAATTTTCATGACCAGCAAGTTAAATGCTTGTGCTTCTTCAGTAATTTGTGCTTCGGTACAGAAAATATGTGCGTCATCTTGCACAAAACCGCGCACACGCATTAAGCCGTGCAATGCACCGCTTGGCTCGTTGCGGTGGCACGAACCAAATTCCGCCAAACGCATCGGCAAATCACGGTACGAACGCAAACCGTGATTGAAAATTTGCACATGTCCGGGGCAGTTCATCGGTTTAACCGCATATTCGCGTTTTTCGGACGCAGTCAGGAACATATTGTCTTTGTAGTTGTCCCAATGCCCTGATTTTTCCCAGAAAGTTTTGTCCATGATTTGTGGCGTTTTGACTTCTTGGTAGCCAGCTTCAGTCAATTCACGGCGCATGTGTTGTTCAATCACTTGCCACAAAGTCCAACCGCGTGGGTGCCAAAATACCATGCCCGGCGCTTCGTCTTGCAAATGGAACAAATCTAATTGTTTGCCTAATTTGCGGTGGTCGCGTTTTTCGGCTTCTTCAATGCGCGTGATGTAGGCTTTCAATTCGTCTTTGCTTGCCCAAGCTGTGCCGTAAATGCGTTGTAATTGTTCGTTATTGCTGTCGCCACGCCAGTACGCGCCTGATAATTTGGTCAATTTGAAATTTTTCAGGAAACGGGTGTTCGGCACATGTGGGCCACGACACATATCCACATATTCTTGGTGGAAATACATGCCCATGGCGGTGATGTCGTCCGTCATGTCATCAATCAAGCGCAATTTGTATTCTTCGCCACGATTTTTAAAAATTTCAACCACTTCGGCGCGTGGTGTCATTTTTTTGATGACATCGTAATCTTGATTGATGAGTTGTTTCATGCGCTCTTCAATCGCGCTAACATCTTCGGGCGTGAACGGTTTTTCGGTGGCGATGTCGTAGTAGAAGCCGTCTTCAATCACAGGGCCGATGACCATTTTGGCGTTGGGATACAGTTGTTTAACCGCGTGTCCGACCAAGTGAGCGCACGAGTGGCGGATAATTTCCACGCCTTCGGGGTCTTTGGGCGTGATGATTTGGACATGGGCGTCCGCAGTAATCGGGTCGCAAGCGTCCACCAATACGCCGTTTACTTTGCCTGCTACGGTGGCTTTTGCCAAACCTGCGCCAATGGATTGGGCGATTTCGGCAACGGTTACAGGGCTTTCATATTGGCGGACTGAACCGTCTGGTAGGGTGATGTTCAACATAACAATTCCTTGAATTTGATTGTAAAAATAATGAAAGCAGCCTGAATTGTTTTCAGGCTGCCTGAAAGATACAAAACAGCAAAATTATAGAGAAAACAAGGTATTTTTTCAAGAAAACGCGGTTTCAGGCTGGCTGAATTGACCTGTTTTGATTTAATTGATGATTGGGTGTTGATGTTGAAAATTAATATACCGTAACATCATTTTGTGCCTGTGTGCCACTCAACAAATGATTTAACACATCAAAATTGGCAATTTTACTTAATTCAACATATGCCGCGCCTTTTTGCAGCAAACCGCCTGAATTATTGTGCGTATAAAAACGCAACACGCCATTATCCACTTCAATGTCGCTTAATTCGCTAAATGGAAATTTCTTGTCTTTAACGCTAATCATGCGGTTGCTCAATTTAATTGCGCCAAAATTCAGCGTTTTGCCTTCGTTAAATACCTGTATCATCGCTGGCAACATGGTATTAGCTTGATAATCCAGCAAAATTTCAATCACTTCTTCCATGTCCAAAAACGAAGACGGCAATTTAATGCTGACATCTTTTTGCACCAAACGCACCGCCACATGACGCGCCGCATTGATACCGTACATTTTTTCCTGAATGCGCGTGATGTACATCTGCATATTGGGCTTAAATGCAACGGTTTTTGTGCCAAACAACGATTGGTAAATCAAGCCGTTTTCGTAAACGTGCAAACGGGAACGCAAGCGGTCTGCCAACATATAAAATGCAGGCGACCACAGCAAAAAGATAAAAAACAACAAATCATTATTTTTGCTTTCCGTCCATGACTCCAACATGATTAAATTAGGCAAAGCAAAAAAAGCAAACCAAAAAATCATCAATTTATACGATTTGCGTGTGGTTAAAATATGCTGACCAAATGAGCGCGGTGCTGCCATTATCAATTCCTTAAAAAACAAAAAAGTTGGTAAAAAGACGCTATTCTACTCCTCTCCACCGAAAATCAAGCAAGTGATTGATTGTCAGGCTGCCTGAAAATCAATACACCATAACATCATCTTGTGCTTGCGTACCACCCAATAAATGATTGAACACATCAAAATTGGCCATTTTACTTAATTCAACATCCGTCCACGAATCCCACCTTATTCAATTAGGCAAAGCAAAAAAGGCAAAGCAAAAAATCATCAATTTAGACGATTTGCGTTATGTAAGGCAAAAAGCGCAGCAAGGTTGGACACCTTGCGCGCATTTTAGCTTCGCCAGTCCGCTGCGCTACCGAACGCCGCAGATGCGGATTTTCGCCAACAAATACCGCCGCAACGCCGTCGACTACACGCCCTAAACCAAATTAAAATGAATCAGTTAAAACGCTGCGCGCAGAATCAAAAAGCAGATAACCGACAGCAGGGCGGCGGCCGGCAGGGTAACCA
>JBHARQ010000116.1:0-5804 GCA_041831015.1 Simonsiella sp.
CCAACCCTCTCCCATAGGGAGAGGGAGGTAGATTACTGATATTTCAAGGTAATCTATTTTTAATCCGCTTATCCCGAACTCACGTTAAACGTGCCACTTGCCATCACTACGGAGACTGCGTGGGTGCGGCGGCAAGACGCCGCGTTCTGCCGCCCTACTCTTCTTCATCGCCGTAGTATTTGACGCCTAATTTGATGGGGTCGCGCCCTTTTTCGCGTCGCCATGCGTTAGTGTCGCGCAGGGAATAGACGCAGCCGCAATATTCTTGTTGGTAGAAATGTTCGCGTTTGCTGATTTCAATCATGCGTGATGAGCCGCCGCCTTTGCGCCAGTTGTAGTCCCAATAGACGATGTTGGGGTATTTTTCGGCGGCGCGATGTCCGCAACCGTTGATTTGGTTCATGTCTTTCCAGCGTGAAATGCCTAGGCTGCTGGTAATGACGGGGAATCCGTGTTCGTGGGCGTACAATGCGGTGCGTTCAAAGCGCATATCAAAGCACATGGTGCAACGGATGCCGCGTTCGGGTTCGTATTCCATGCCTTTGGCGCGTTCAAACCAGTTGTCCACGTCGTAGTCTGCATCAATGAAGGGGACGCCGTGTTGTTCGGCGAATTTGATGTTTTCGTTTTTGCGGATTTCGTATTCTTTGAGTGGGTGGATGTTGGGGTTGTAGAAGAAGATGGTGTAGTCAATGCCGCTTGCCAACAGGGCTTCCATAACTTCACCTGAACACGGCGCACAGCAGGAATGGAGCAGTAGTTTGTCTGCGCCATTGGGTAATTCTAGTTTGGGGCGGTTGATTTGGGTAACTTGTGGGTTTGCCATGTTAGTGGTGTCCTTTGGCTTCGCCTTGTAAGTGGTAAACGGCACCACAATAGGGGCAATCTACTGAACTGTATGATTCAATGGGTAAAAAAACGCGTGGGTGTCCGTTCCATACGTCAGTTTGTGCGCCTGCACAATGAAGTGGTAACGCTTCGGGTGTGATGTAAATGGTGCGTTCGTCTTGTGAATGGTTGATTTCGCTCATGGTGTGTTTTCCTTGGCTATTTTTTTTGGAATGGGTTTCAGGCTGCCTGAAATGTGCCACTCACCATCACTACGAGCGCAGCGTGGGTGCGGCGGCAAGACGCCGCGTTCTGGCAAAATACGGTCATCTTTGATTGGACAGCTTGAAATGGAATGTGATGAATTTTAGCTGTTTTCAGGCTGCCTGAACACCCTATTTCGTCCACTCTGCCCATACGGGGGCGTGGTCGCTGGGACGCTCATTGGCGCGGGTGTCGGTATCTACCTGAACCGCCGTTAAATTCGCCAGCAAAGGGGCGGATAGTAAGATGTGGTCAATGCGTAAACCCAAGCCTTTTTGGAACATCGCGCCACGGTAATCCCACCAAGTATAAAACGCGCCATCGGGATGGAGATGACGCAAGCTGTCGGTCAAGCCTAAATTTAATAGGGCTTGAAACCAAGCGCGTTCTTCGCTGGAACAGTGGATGTGTTCGTGCCATTTTTTGGGGTCGTACACATCGGCATCGGCTGGCGCGATGTTGAAATCGCCCAATAGCACCAATTCGGGATAACGTGCTAATTCATCGCGTACAAATTGGGTTAATGCTGCAAACCATTGTCTTTTATATTCAAATTTGGGGCTGTCCAACGCCTCGCCATTCACGCAATAGACATTAATCACGCGTACGCCGTTGATGGTGGCGGCAATCACGCGGCGTTGGGGGTCGTCTGCCATTTCAGGCAGCCCGATGTGTACATCTTGCATATTATGACGGCTGATGATTGCTACGCCGTTATAGGTTTTCTGCCCCGACCACACGGCATTCCAGCCCATCATATTTAATGCGGCAATGGGAAATTTATCTTGTTCCAATTTTAATTCTTGCAACGCTAACACATCGGGTTGTTGATTCAGTAACCATTCCAACACTTGTGGCTGGCGTACATTTAATGAATTGACATTCCAAGTGGCAATTTTCATCTTTTTATATCTCGCTATTGATTTTTCAGGCAGCCTGAAATCATAAAATATCATAAAAAAACAGGCAAACAGAGTTTATCCCTATTTGCCTGTCTCGTCATTTTAAACCATTTGGTTAAAACTTAACACATTTTTTGGTTTTCTTTGAACAACGTTCACCATTACCCTGCATATCCACTGTTGCGGTATAGTTTTTTGCAGTTTGTTTAGGCGTAATGCTCAATGTGAAACCCAATGGAATGCCATTACTGCTTTTCACAATCGTTTCCGTAAATGTATATAATTGAGTAATGCGTGGCGAAATTTTCGCTTTTTCTGTAGCCACTTGTGTTTTAAAATTAGCTTCAGTTTGAAAATCACGCGGACGTGCAATGCGATTGGTTTCTACAGCTTGTTTCATTGAAATGGCTGCTTGTTTGGCATCGGCAATTTGCCCTTTTTCAATGTAATCATTGTAAGCAGGAACGGCAATCGCCGCTAAAATTGCAATAATCACTACCGTAATCATCATCTCAATCAAAGTAAAGCCTTTTACTTGATTCATATTACATTCATCCTTTTAATCAATTAATCATTTCAACATGGCTTTGTAAGGTAACAACCGTATTTTCATTTTGACCTTTAGCACGCGAAGTTACACGGAAATAACGAGCCGTACGACTATTTACTTGTCGTTCACCCAAGTATTCAATAATGTAAGTTACATTTTTATCATACGTTGGATTGATTGCTTTTTTATGCTTATTAGTCGTATCAAATACTGATTTACCATTAAATGTACGTTTCCATGCGACTGTGGTGCTATTGGTATCACTACCTTTATCAATTTTATAACCTGAATCAGCCGCAGGTTGTGCCACATCTTCTGCTGCGGCACACAAACCATTGCTACAATCACTCTTAAAGGTAAAAACAGAACCATTTTTCTTAATTTGTTCAGGGAATTGACCAATTAAATTTTCTGCTTCACGCAAGCCATTTTCGGCTAATGAAGTGGCAAATTTACGGTCAGCTTCATTGGTGCTAATCCGCATCTCTGTTGATGATAATTGACTGGTTACCACCACCAACAAGGCAATCACCAACATAATAATCATCACCATAAATAGCGAAAAACCGCTTTGCTTGTGTTTTAATGATTTCATAAATCGCTCCCAAAATTAATTTGGTACAGGGGTACGGTTACCACAAACATTACCACCACGCACCGTTGCATTAATCACATAATCGGCTGTTGCTTTATTGGCACCGCTCGTATCCAAATCATAATTCAATCGAATCTGCACCATAGCAGGCAAAATGCCTTTATCTTTAGTGGTATTCAAATTTTTGGTAAAGGTAAAGGTTTCGGCAACATAATCTGTATCAGTACTTAATTTATCCAACAAACAATCATCAGTATACGCATAAGATACATCCATACTATTAATGCCTTCTGCTACCAATTGTGGTGCTTGCCATTTGCCATCGTCCCCCACATCTACACGCATTAATTGCTTGGTAGTCGCATTGTGAATATAAGCTGCAGCATACAGTTTGCTGACTGATAATTCACCCGTATCCGTTTGAGTAAAGGTTGAATTAGGTATATTCACCGCTAAATTATCTGAAGTTACTGCCCCTGTCATTCGTACGCCATAGGCTGAACGGCAACTGCTTACCACAATATTGCCTCTATTGGCTAATGTTTGACGCAATGGGTCTAATGCTTTTTCATTGTTGGTTCCCGTACCTAATGTCAAACCTGTTAAATTATTAGTAGATGCAGTCGTCAAACCTGTTGCTTTAACCACTGGTGTATCACCCAAACCATAGACAAAAATTAACGCATTTTGACCACCTACTTGTGCCCAACGGACACCCATTGCATTATCAACGTCCTCTAATTTTAACACACCACCTTCTGTACCACTGCCTTCTGGGGCAATTAAGGTGAAACCTGAAACATTAAATACAGGTACGCCACGATTTTCAATCGTACTGCTGGTGTTGTAGCAACCAAATGAGCCTGCCATGCGTGCATCACGCATGATTTGTGCCGTTGTAGTACGTAAATTCTGTTGAATATTTAAACGCTTTTGCGCTTCATCACTTAATTTACGCGTCATAAAATAAGTACTACCAGCCGCCATAATCACAATCATGGCAAGAATACTGGCAACCAAAAATTCAATCAAGGTAAAACCTTTTACGGCTTGACCGCGTATCGGGTAATTCATCTGATTATCCTTAAATGTAAAATAATTGCATTTTAATTTCAGGCAGCCTGAAATGATTCAATCAATCTATTTTATTGTTTATTGTGGAACATGCAATTTATAAGTAAATACTACAGGGCTAGAAGTCTCGCTATCACCACGCACCACCCAAACCACTTTAATCACAGTTTTGTCGTTACCATTGCCTTGTGCAGCACAGTTAGGAACCATTGTGCCATTATTATATGATGGCTCGGCATCTGAACGGTCTAAACAAATAGCATATTGAATATCAACCACATTAGGTAATTGTGTTAGACCTTGCTCAAATATAGCCAATTGGTCTAGGGCTACTCTGTCTTTGGTTAATTTACTCACAGAACCACTACCAGCTAAAGATGCAGGTAACGTACTTTTGGTAGTATCAGTAGGATTAACACTTCTTACACCACGAAGATAGTTGGGATAACGGCGAACCACATTCATACCATTACTGGTTGCCAAACGTTGCACATTGGGATTCATTTGCATCCCTTCCGCCAGATTTTCAGCAGCCAATGCCACCACATTGCGGTTTTCCGCTTCAGAAATACTGGCAACCGAGCGTAACTGCGCCGCCATCAAACCCAATACGCCAAACGTCAGCAAAAACACCGACACCATAACTTCAACCAGTGTTGCACCTGATTGCTTATTTTGAAAAGAAATATGAGTTGTTGTCATTTGTTAAACACTCCCGATAAACGGTAATGGGTTAAGAAGTTGTCGATAATACGCACATGGTGTTATTATTTTTTTCCGTAGTCGTGGTTGCTGATGTTTTAGAAGGATGCGTTACGCTATCACGACAAATATTCACCACACCAGCAGGACTGATGGTAACAATGCGACCACGGAAATTACGCCCTTCTGAATATTTCACATCATCATTCATTCCGAATGTGATATATTGGCTTTGTAATTGTAAACCAGCCAAATTGTCTTTATTTGGTTTGCTACCAAATGCACCTGATGGCATAAAAATAAACTCAGGCGCGGTATTGGCATTTTTTGTAACCTCACCTTTTAAATTTAATGAGTAGGTAACAGGCGTTACTTTCACTGCACTCGCACCTGATTTATTAGCACTAATATTAATGGTGCGTAACTCAATATCATTCGCCGCATCATATACGCCATTGCGATTCACATCTGCATAGGCACGCATACCGCTAGAATATTGAGCTGAATCACAGTTGCCTGATGGACGACCATCAGAACGAATCTGCATTCCACAGATAATCACAGGTTGCCCCAAACGCACCGCTTCACCTTTGGCAAAACGGAACAAATTACCTACTTGCTCAGCACGATTGGCAATTCGAGAGGTTGCCACAAAATCACGCATATTGGGAAATGCAATCCCCGCCATAATTGCAATGACTGCAATGGTAACCATTAATTCAATCAGCGTGAAACCTGATATTCGTTTATTCATAAAATTTCCTTCTGAATACAATCATTTCAAGCATTATGACGCATCATTAATACGCGTTGTGAAATAAAATTGTGAAATCACTTAAATAACTTTATTGTTGATACTTAATTGATACACTATTTGGCTGTTTCAGGC
>JBHARQ010000117.1:0-3830 GCA_041831015.1 Simonsiella sp.
TAGGTTTATCTACACTACAGTGTCTTGGCACTCAGGGTGGGTTCAATTTCCTACTCAACTGGATAGGTGAATAATACGTTGTTATCCACACAAGTGGGAAGATACAAGGGTGGGTGCTTGCACCCACCACATCAATTTAAAATTTGGGGGTTAATGGTGGGTGTAAACACCCACCCTACGAAAATGGGTTCTGCAAAAGTTTCAGGCTGCCTGAACGCCCAAACTCAACTACGGAGAACGCACCTGTCCGTGCCGTAACCCAAAAGCGTGGTGCGCGGCAAGACGCGCGTTCCCGTCCAAATAACCGCAAACCTTTCAGGCTGCCTTTTTTTGTGTTTCGGCAGCCTGAAAATATTTTGATTGATTTTTTAGATGAAATTATCAAGGAAATTGTATGACCCAAACCATTCATTATTTAAAAGACTACACCGCCCCCACGCATTTCGTGCCAAAAACCGAATTGCTGTTTGATATTGTGAACACGCAATGCGTTGATGTAACCGCTACTTTACACATTGAACCGCACATTTCAGGCAGCCTGACATTGCACGGCGGCGCAAAACTCATTCGCCTTGAACTCAATGGCGAAACGCTGCCCGAAACCGCATTCACATTAAACACCGAAAACGAAACACTCACGCTGCCTGAAACCCCAGCCGAGCCGTTTGTTTTGACCGTCCACACCCAAGTTAATCCAGAAATCAATAAATCATTCAATGGTTTATATGCAAGCGGTGGCAATCTCTACACTCAATGCGAACCCGAAGGTTTCCGCAAAATCACTTTCCACCCCGACCGCCCAGACGTAATGGGCGAATTTACCACCGAAATCCGCGCCCATGCCGAACAATTCCCCGTGTTGCTGTCCAACGGCAACAAAATCCGTTCAGGCAGCCTGAAAGACGGTCGCCATTTTGCCGTGTGGCACGACCCATTCGCCAAACCCACCTATTTATTCGCTTTGGTGGCAGGACAATTAGCCGTAACATCAGATTTTTTCATCACAAAAAGCGGTCGCCGTGTAGCCATTGAATTTTACACACACCCCGAAGACAGCGATAAAGTCCAATTTGCGATTGAATCATTAAAAAATTCGATGAAATGGGACGAAGAACGCTTTGGTTTAGAATACGATTTAGACATTTACATGGTCGTAGCCGTAGGCGATTTCAATATGGGCGCAATGGAAAACAAAGGCTTAAACATTTTCAACACCAAATATGTGCTTGCCGACAGCCAAACCGCCACCGATGCCGACTTTGAAGGCGTAGAAAGCGTGATTGGACACGAATATTTCCACAACTGGACAGGCAACCGCGTAACTTGCCGCGATTGGTTTCAACTTTCGCTCAAAGAAGGCTTAACCGTGTTCCGCGACCAAGAATTTTCAGGCGACCGCGCCAGCCGTGCTGTAAGACGCATTGAAAATGTTAAATTATTGAGAACACATCAATTTGCCGAAGATGCCAGCCCTATGGCACACCCCGTCCGCCCCGCCAGCTATGTGGAAATGAACAATTTCTACACCATGACCGTGTACGAAAAAGGCGCGGAAGTCGTGCGAATGTACCACACCTTTTTGGGCGAAGACGGTTTCCAACGTGGCATGAAATTATATTTTGACCGCCACGACGGGCAAGCCGTAACCTGCGATGATTTCCGCCACGCCATGGCAGACGCGAATAACGTGGATTTTGAACCATTTGCGTTGTGGTATTCACAAGCAGGCACGCCCACTTTGGCGGTTTCAGGCAGCCTGAAAACCAATGGCGAATACGTTTTGCACGTCAAACAAACCTTGCCCGATACGCCCGATATGCCAGCAACCGCAAAAAAACCGATGATGATGCCGCTTTCTATCGCATTTTTTGATGAAAATGGCGACAAAATCACGTTCACGCAGCCTGAAACCAATATTCCCTCTCCCTCTGGGAGAGGGTTAGGGAGAGGGCAAATCGATGACGCGCAATCCCTCTCTCCAGCCCTCTCCCAAGGGGAGAGGGAGTACAGCGAAACCGTCTTAACCATTAACCAAGCAGAGCAAACATTCACATTTTTGATGAATGCCAACTCGGTTACGCCATCGTTGTTACGCGGTTTTTCCGCGCCCGTGCATTTGCAATTTGATTATACAGATGAACAACTTGCGCTGTTGTTGGCGCACGATGACGATGCGTTTGCGCGTTGGGAAGCTGGGCAAACCTTGTTCCGCCGTGCCATTGCCACCAATGAAATCGCGCTGCAAAATGGCGACACGCTGCCTGAAAATCCATTGCTTATCAAAGCATTGCGAAATGTGCTGAATGCCGACATTGACCCAGCGTTCAAAGCCATGCTGTTGCAAATCCCAGCCGAAGCCGAATTGTGGGGCGAGCGTGAAAACATCAATCCCGTGTTGGTGTCTATGGCGCGTGAAGCCTTGCTGGAAGAAATCGCCCACCAGTTGCATGGCGAATTGCTGGCAGCCGCACTCAATGCGCGTGAAGCCGAAAATGCCGACAAACGCGGACAACAAATTGAATTTTATGAATATAATCCGAAAGATGCGGGTTTGCGGAGTTTGCAATATGCGTGTTTTGCGCTGATACATCGTTTTGACGAACAGGCGACCATTGAGCAAGTATTTGAACATTATGACGAAATGGCGCGAAAAAACATGACCCACGAATGGGGCGTGTTGTCGTCTATCAATCACAATCACGACCCGAAACGTGATGAATTGCTGGCGCGATTTGCGGCAAAATTTGATATCCAAGCCCTTGTTATGGATAAATATTTTATGCTGATTGCGTCCAGTCGCCGAGCGGATACATTGGCGCAAGTTCAGGCTGCGTTGTCGCACCCCCGTTTTGCGTTGGACAATCCGAACAAGGTTCGCGCCTTGATTGGCACATTTACGCGAAATGTGCCGCATTTTCACGCGGCAGACGGTTCGGGTTATGCGTTTGTGGCGCAACACATCAAAAAAATTGATGAATTCAATCCGCAAGTGGCGGCAGGTTTGGCGCGTAGTTTTAATTTGCTGAAACGTGTTGAGCCGCAACGCCAAGCCTTGATGCGTAACGAATTAACGCAAATTGCTGCGTTGCCGTCATTATCCAAAGATGTGCGCGAAATTGTGGAGAAGATTTTGGCGTAATATCAAAATTTTTGATAAAAGGCAGCCTGAATTGTGTGTGCGGTGATTTTGACGGGAACGCGCGTCTTGCCGCGCACCACGCTTTTGGGTGGGTGGCGCGTTTTCCGTCCGTTCTTCGTAGGTACGGTTAGCGATAGCGTAACCGTACGAATGTTTCTGTGAAATTTTAATCGCATTCGTACAATGACGGCTTGCGCCTAATGGCACCTACGCTTGCTTGAAACAAAAAATCATCACAACAACTATCGTTTTTTACTTTCGCTAGCAATTAAACGCTCCACGTTAATCAGTTGCTCTATCGCTTCTTGTCGGCGATGATAGTTTTCTTGTTTCACACATAAATCTAAATAACGGCGTGCCACTTCCAAATTGGCTAGTGAATACGATTTATTCAACAGATAAGAATTGGCGTACAAAAATTGAGCGTCTGGATTGTGAACAGCCGCTTTTTCTAGCCAATACCAAAATTCGTCTTCGTCTTGCTCTACGCCTATACCATCACGATACATTAAACTGAGTTGATATTGGGCTTCGTGCCTGTCTTTTTTGGCTAATTTTTGGGTAATGGCAAAAGCAGTTTCATAATCTTGATGATTAAAAGCATGAGCCGCTTTATTTGACAAATATCTTTCATAAAAATAGTAAAAAGAAAGCGTCAATGTGATGCCAAGACTAATAACATACAATGCCA
>JBHARQ010000118.1:0-5829 GCA_041831015.1 Simonsiella sp.
ATTGCAGGGATTGGTGCAGGTTTGGGTGTGGGTGCAGGAATTGGTCAGGCGATGGCTGGTGCAATGGCAGGCATGATGCAACCGCAAGCCACACCACAAACCACCGCCCAACCAGCCGCTACACCTGCGGTGGAAGACCCACAAGCCAAATTATTGAAATTGAAAACATTATTAGACAATGGTCTGATTTCGCAAGAAGATTTTGAGAATGCGAAAGCGGAAGTATTGAAACAGTTGGTGGGTTAATAAATTAATCCATTGAAAGAAATGGTTTGAAGTATCAACAATCTAATTTCCTCTCCCTAACTCTCTCCCACAAGGAGAGGGAATAAGGTTGTTGAAGATTTCATCATTCCCCCAACTCACGTTATCAGAATCATCACGGAAATGACGATGTGGTCATTTTCGGCTACGAAGTGCCATTTGTTTCGTGCCGCCCCTCAAGCGTGGGTGTGGCGGCAAGACGCCACGTTCCTAGCAAATTTCAGGCAGCCTGAAAGGTTAAAACAAGATGTCCGAACCCTTATTCCATACTTCCTGCCCCAGTTGTGGCGCACCTGTTCATGTTCATTCGGCAACGGCGGTTACGGTGGTGTGTAGCTATTGTAATAGTATGTTGGTGCGTCAAGACAATGGCTTGCACGACACGGGGCGTGATTCTGCGCTTTTGACGGATTTTTCGCCTTTGCAAATTGGTACTACTGGGCGATTTAGATTTGCCACGCAAGGGTTTACGCTGATTGGACGCTTGCAAGCGCGTTATGAAGATGGAATGTGGAATGAGTGGTATGTGCGTTTTGATGATGGCTCAATGGGTTGGCTGTCGGAAGCGGGCGATTTGTATGTGTTGCTGCACGAAGTCAGCGTGCCGAACGCGCCTGATTTTGGGGACATTGAAGCAGGACGCACCACGCTGAATTTTAATAAGCGTTTTGTCGCCAGCGATGTTCGCCATATTGTGCTGGAAAATGCCGCCGCACAAGGTGAATTACCGTTCAGGCTGCCTGAAAAGATGGAAAATAAGGTTGCCGATTTTCGCTGCGAAGGCGCATTTCTCACGCTGGATTACGCCACCACGCCGCCTGCTGCCTTTTTAGGCAGAACCATTCAATTCTCTGATTTAATATTAGACAATATCAAAGACGAACACCAAATTCGCCAACAAGCAGGCAGCCTGAAAGGAACGCGTCATTCAGAAAACTGCCCGAATTGCGGTTCGCCCATTCAATGGATTAGCGGTGTTACCCAAACCGTCATTTGTCCATCATGCGGCAGCGATTTGGATCTGTCCGAAGGCAAAGCCGCACTTCGCACCGCCCATTTTATGCGCCAAGCCCAAGATACAGGTTTAACACTTAAAATCGGCACAACAGGCATCATTCGCGGTCAAAAATACACCGTTATCGGTGCCGTTCGCTACGAAGAAATTGACGGCATAGACGCCCTCAAATTCATCAACGGCGGCAAAGGCTATGCCGTGCCACAAGGCTGGTGGTTTGAATACCTCCTCTATGCCCCACTCAAAGGCTTTCTGTGGCTGGTAGAAACCCCAGAAGACGGCTGGTTCATCTCCCAAACCCTCACCGAATTCCCAAGACTCAATGCCCACAACGAAGTCCACGGATTAGAAAAACTCTACTACTACGGCGGACGCGTCAGCTATGCCGCAGGCGCATTTTACTGGCACATCCGCGCAGGCGATATCAATCACTACACCGACTACAGACAAGGCAACACCAAAATTTGCGCCGAATTATCGCCGAACGAACTTGCCTTCAGCCGCAGCACCCCCATGACGGCTGCCGAATTACAAGCCTTTGGCATCAGCAGCCGCGCCGCCAAAATCGGCAGCGTATTAAACGCCACCCCATTGGCAGAAGCCGCCAACGTTGCCATGCGCACATGGGCTATCGCCATTTTCATCATCATCAACGCCCCAGCATGGCTTATGATGTCGGGCGATGACCTGCCCTTTTCCCTCTTTATGTCGGGCATCCTCATTGCCATCCTATGGACAGCAGGGCGTGAAGATGATGATTAAGCGGAACATCGCCAGAACGCGGCGTCTTGCCGCCGCACCCACGCTGCGCCCGTTGTGATGGGAAGTGGAAGATTGAATGAACTAACGCCGCGCCGCAAAAAACCGCTGCAACAACGCCCTACTCTCTTGCGCCAAAATGCCCGAATGCACCGCCGTATGTGCATTCAATTTCTTATTATCAAAAACATTCAACACACTTCCTGCTGCGCCCATTTTCGGTTCGGTGGCTGCAAAAATCAGCCGCCGAATCCGCGCTTGCACAATCGCCCCTGCACACATCGCGCACGGCTCCAACGTTACATACAAATCACAATCCATCAACCGATAATTCTGCAATGCCTGCCCAGCCTGCATCAATGCCAACATTTCCGCATGATGCCCCACCGCACAATCCGCCACACAACGATTGTGCGCCATTGCCAAAATTTCGCCATTTTGTACCAATACCGCACCCACAGGAATTTCGCCCATTGCAGCCGCCTGCTCCGCTTGCGCCAAAGCGATACGCATATAACCTTCCATCTCATCTACACACGGAAAAATCGCAACAGGCGGATAATTCAACAGCTTTTCTTGCCAATATAAACGCTGTTCTACAGATAAATCAGGTGGCGTGGTTTGCTCACACACCGCTACCAGTTGCCAAAACACACTCTTGGTGATGCTCAAACCCATTTGTTTCAGCAATAAAAAAGCGCGGCACGGGTCAAATTCACATAATTCAGGCTGCCTGAAAATACCCAATTCCGCCAACGCAGCCACCACTTTCGGCGCAAGCGGCGGCGTACTCAAACGCTTATCCATTGATTTTTTTACCCAATAACACCACGTCTGCCAACTGCCCATCTAACTCACACATTTCAGGCAGCCGTCCCCATTCCACAAATCCCATACTTTGAAATAACGCGATACTGGCTTGATTATGCCCAAAAATCACGCCCACCACATTACGAATGCCCAATGCGGGCGCGCGCTCCAACATTTCCGCCAACAATATTTGGCCAATCCCCTGACCACGCATCGATTCATGCACATACAAACTGATTTCCACGCTAATATGATACGCAGGGCGCGTGTAATAATCGCTGAAACTGCCCCATGCAATGATTTGATTTTCATCATTTTTCATCACATACAACGGACGATTCGGCACTTGATGCGCCTCAAACCACGCCTGACGGCTGGCAACACTCACAGGCTCCAAATCCGCCGTTACGCGGCGACTGGCAACCGTACTATTATAAATGGCAACAATTTCAGGTAAATCAGATGCTTGTGCTAAAGTAATCGTATGATTCATCATTTTTAAATTTTAAAAAATAGAAACCTTTGGAAAACCCTAAAAACATCAACTACACCGTCATTACCGCGCAGGCGGTAATCTAATTTTTCGATTAAGAAACATATGTTTGTGTTGTGGACACTTGGATTCCTGCCTACGCAGGAATGACGGTGTAGTGAGTTTTACAAAGGTTTCAAATAATAATTAAGGTCAGATATTCAAATCAAATTATTCAAATATCCGACCCCTGAATTGAAAATAATTTATTGAATTAATTTGGAAATTTCTTTAAATGATGGATGTTTTGCATCGCCCAATAATTGGAATAATACGCTTTCAATATTGGTTACCACCACACCAGCCGCTTGCATTTGCTGCAAACCATTGAGCTGATTGGCTAATGTGCGCGATGAAACGCATTCTTGCGGCACATAAACCGCCAAATTTTGCGCGCGCAATGCCAACGCCGTTTGCAACATGCACACATGCGTTTCACAGCCTACCAAAATGATATTGCTGGCTTTTTTCTCATCAATCGCTGCTTGCACTTCGGCAGTCAGCGCGGAAAATTGCGTTTTCTCAAACACAGGTGCATGTTCCACAACGGCTTGCACTTCGGCAACGGTTTTGCCCAAGCCCTTGGAATATTGCTCGGTTACCACGATGGGAACATTGAGAATATTCAAACCTTTAATCATTTGGCATGATTTTGCCACAAAGGTTTCCCCTTCATTCATCACAGGTCGCAATCGTTCTTGGATATCCACCACGATGGCTAATGTATTTTCTTGTTTTAACATTATTTTTCTCCGTATCAAAATTGAAAAAAGGCTGCCTGAAATAAATCAGACAGCCTTATTTTACTGCAATATGAGATTAATGCACGTCTTTCCAGAATTCTTTTTTCAGGAAGTATGCCAATGGCAACATCACGGCAATCAAGAACAACAATACCAAATAGCCAATTTGTTTGCGTTGAACTTGCGCTGGCTCTGCCATATACGCCATAAAGTTGGTCAAATCACGCGCGTAATCATCGTAATCGGCGGTAATCACATCGCCTTCTTGGGTTTTGCGAGACAGTTTACCTGTGCTTTCCCACACCCATTCTGGCGTTACGCCATCGGCTTGCATCACGATTTTGCCGTTTTCATCTAATTTAACCGATTTCACGCCTTCTTGTTCCCACAATACATGGGGCATCGCAGCGTTTGGCAAAACGGTGTTATTCCAACCCGTTGGCGTTTTCGGGTCTTTGTAGAAACCGCGCAAATACGCATAGATGTAGTCATTACCACGAGAACGCGCAATCAGCGTCAAATCAGGTGGCGTGTTGCCAAACCATTTTTTCGCATCAGCAGGATTCATGTGCGCTTGCATGGTGTCGCCAATTTTATCGGTGGTGAACATCAAATTATTTTTAATTTGATCTTCCGTCAAACCGATGTCTTGCAAACGGTTGTAGCGCATCATAGACGCCGAGTGGCAAGACAAACAGTTGTTCACGAAAATTTGTGCGCCACGTTGCAAGCTTACTTGGTCGCGTGGGTCTAATTCAACGTGTGGATAATGACCGCCACCAGCCGCGTTTGCCATCAGGGGAGCTGCCAAGAATAAGGCAGCAATGGTATTTTTCAATGCTTTTTTCATTTCAGGCAGCCTCTTAAATATTGGTCGCAAACAAGTATGAGCCAATCAAAGTAATCGCCACATACACAAAGAACATCACTTTTTGTTTAGTCGTACCCATGGTTACACGTTCTGGCACAGGCAAATCTTTGTCCATTTTGGTGTAAATCGGCATCAACAAGAAGAATGCAAAGTAAATGATAGACAAAATACGCGCTACCCAAGTACGCAAATCAGTGGCTACCATCGCACCCAAAATACCCAAACCAATGAAAGAGATAATAAACAATACCAACATGGTTTTAAAGATTGGGCCACGATAACGAACCGATTTGGTTGGCGAACGGTCAAGCCATGGCAACAATGCAATCAATACCACCGCTGCACCCATTGCCAATACACCCCAAACTTGTGTACCCATAAATGACGGTACGGCACGCAAAATCGCATAGAATGGTGTGAAATACCATACAGGCGCAATGTGCAATGGCGTTACCATTGGGTTCGCAGGGTCAAAGTTTGGTTTTTCCAAGAAGTAGCCACCGCCTTCTGGCGCAAAGAACATCACGCCACAGAAGAAGATTAAGAATACCACCACGCCCAAAATATCTTTGACAGTGTAGTAAGGATGGAATGGGATACCATCTAATGGAATGCCGTTGGAGTCTTTCAATTTTTTGATTTCCACGCCATCAGGGTTGTTTGAACCCACTTCATGCAAGGCAATCAAGTGTGCTACCACCAAACCAATCAATACCAAAGGCACCGCAATCACGTGCAAGGCAAAGAAACGGTTCAAAGTCGCGTCAGACACGTTGAAGTCACCACGAATCCATGTTGATAAATCTGGACCAATCACAGGAATGGCAGCAAACAA
>JBHARQ010000119.1:0-10171 GCA_041831015.1 Simonsiella sp.
ACCAACCCAAAAGCGTGGGTGCGGCGGCAAGACGCCGCGTTCCCGATAAATATTCAGGCAGCCTTTGGGTACACAACAAAATTTAACAATACCACATGGAGCGGAGACGGCTCGTCGCCAAATGTTTAAATTTCATTAAAATTAAATTTATGGCTTATTTTAGAAATGGCGACGAGCCGTCGCCGCTCCATGTTTTGTCGTGTACTGAAAGGCAGCCTGAATGCTTTTAGCGATTACACGCTGAACGGTTGAGTTGTCCGTAACGACCCACAACGCCTTGAATCGCGCTGGCTTCTTGGTCGCTCACTTGCATGAATACGACGTTCATGCGAACGGTGCTGTCGCCATTGCCATTGTCCACCACTTGGCGGCTGGCAGCGTGTGGATAACGCGCCAATAAGCCTTTGATGCGGTGGTAATCGTCTTCGGGCATACTCACGCGTGCGGAACATTCTTTGTATTTGGCGCGTGATGTGCCGCTTTCGGAACGGGCAATGTCGTTATTGGTTACAACGCGACGTGGCTCGTTCGGTTTGTTGGCTTGGGCGTTGTTTTGTGGACGGGTTTCGTTGCGTGTGTTTTGGGCGTTGGCACGGGCTTTTTGGGCGTTGGCTGGGTTGCCGCCGCTTGCCGCAGGTACTGGGGTTGCGCCGCTTGCTGCCACCACCGCAGGTTGTGATGCTGCCGTTGGTTTCACCAAATCGGTACCATTAATGATGATGGTCGGGGGAGCGGTGGTTTGTTGTGGATTGGCAACAGGCATGTGTTGTTTTAACATTTTGCTGGCAATCATGCCCGCAAATACAATTAAGTTTAATCCCACTAATGTGGCAAAGAGCCATTTCATTTCAATTTCCTTACAATATAATGATTTATACGGCTTTCAGGCTGCCTGAAAGGGTGTGATTCAATCAACAGATTGGTTTTCCAGCCAGCTTAATAAGCCGAAAATGACCAAATTATCTACAATTTTGACCTGATTGTCTAAAACAAATGTGTCGGGCAATGATTTGGCAACTTTTGCCGCGCCACCACCTGTCATCACCACATCAACCACGCCACCGCCAATCCGTTCTTTTAAACGTGTGTGCATCAGCATTAACGAACCACACACGGCATCCATCATACCACCTGCCAACGCATTGGCTGTGGTGGTGGGAAACGGAAATAATTTGCCAATGGCTTGATTTAAATTCGCGGTTTTGAGTGCCAACGATTCTTTCATTAAATGAAACCCCGGCATAATCGTGCCGCCCAAATAATGATTATCTGCGGTTAAAGCATCAATCGTTACCGCCGTTCCACAACTCATCACCACACACGCATTTTGCGTAAAACGGCGACTGCCCAAAACATTAAACCATCGGTCGGCACCGTGTTGTTCAGGATTTTGGTAATGATTGTACACCCCCAACGCGCGTTTCATCGAACCCAACCATTGAATAGGAACGGGCAATTTCGCCTCCACCATAGCCTGTTTCGCCAAACCACACACCGCCGCGCCCACCACACGCACATCATCGCCGCCCAACTGTTCCCATTCCAAACGCAATAAATCCAAATCACGATACGCCGCATGATGAAAATGCGTCATCTCCCCCTGTTCCACCCAAGCCCATTTTAAACGACTATTACCGCCGTCCAACAACAAATAACGCTGACTGGCAGCCTGAACCGCCACCGATGGCACCACCACCGCCTGAACCTGCTCTGGACGACGCAAACTCACTTCACCGCTCACAATCTGCTTTTCCCCGTTATCCGTTTGCAAAATCAACGCGCCATTGGCAGCAATCCCCGACACCACCCCAGAATGTGAAACCACTTGGTCGCGCAAAATACACACATCCAAACCATGGTCGCGATGCGCCTCCTGATAAGCCGATTGAAACGGCGCAAAACCATGACGTTCAAATTCAGGCAAACTCGTATGCAGCTCATCCAAAATCGCATTCAACACATCCGCCGCCAACACCTTATGCGACACCGCAGCCTGAACCGAAGTCACATGCTCCAAATCCTTGGGCAACACAAAATTAATCCCAATCCCAATGACAGTATGCGTTTGCTGATGATTGCCCACCGTCTCAATCAAAATCCCACCCAATTTATCCAGCCCAATCACCAAATCATTCGGCCACTTAATCTGCGCCTCACAACCCACTTTCGCCAACCCACGCCGACACGCCAACGCCACCACCAAAGCCAACGCCCCCATTGCCGACTGCTGCTGCGTAAACGTCCAACCCAAACTAAACGTCAAACACTCCCCCATACGATTCACCCAAGCTCGCCCCTGACGCCCACGCGCCGCGCTCTGATGATGCGCCACCACCACCTGACGATGAATTGGCTCATTCGCACGCACCTGCTGCATCAATTCATCATTCGTAGAAGTCGTCTCTTCCAACACCCGCACATCAAACACATCATGCTCATAAGATTCAGGCAACAACGCCAACGGACGAATCAACCGCCACAACCCATCTTTCTGACGCAACAAACCCCGAATATGCGGCGGCGTTTGCTGCCACAACCCATTTAAATGCTGCGGCTGACGCTGAATCACATGAGCCAATTCCGTAATATGATGCGGCGCACCATCGGCAAGCAGTTGAATTAATTTAGTTATACTGGACATCATTTCAAAAAATCAAAAAACAACATTTCAGGCAGCCTGAAACAAAAATTCTGCCCAAAAAACAAATTATTTAACATCAAAAACGCGGCGTCTTGCCGCCGCACCCACGCTTAAAACCAGTGGCACGAAACCGCTACCATTTCATAGCCCCTAAATCCCAGCCCCCACATACCACGAACCATCATCTACAAAATTCTGATTCATCTCCACAGCAGGTTTACTAGACGACACACCGCCTACCGCTTTCGCAGGCACACCCACCACCGTTGTCAAAGGCTCAACATGGCGTACCACCACACTACCCGCGCCAATTTTCGCACAATCCCCCACCCGAATATTCCCCAACACCGACGCATTCGCCCCAATCATCACCCCATCACCAATTTTCGGATGACGGTCGCCCGATTCCTTGCCCGAACCACCCAATGTTACCCCATGCAAAATAGAAATATCATTGCCCAACACCGCCGTTTCACCAATCACCACCCCAGTGCCATGGTCAATCATAATCCCACGCCCAAAACGCGCCGCAGGATGAATGTCCACCCCAAACACCTCCGACACCCGATTTTGCAAAAAATACGCCAACGTCTTGCGCCCACGATGCCACAACCAATGATTAATCCGATGCGCCTGAATCGCATGAAACCCCTTAAAATACAACAACGGCAAACAATACTGGTCGCAAGCAGGGTCGCGGTCATAATACGCACAAATATCTGCCTGTACCGCCGTTACAATTTCCGCATCATCATCCAATGCCTCATTAAACAACTCATACAATGTCCGCGCATCCATCACACTATTGGACAACTTGCTGGATAAATGAAATGCCAAAACACTGGATAACGACTTATGTCGCAACACCGTTAAATGCAAAAAACTTGCCAAACTCGGTTCTTCAGCAGCCGCTTGAGCGGTTTCATGACGAATACATTGCCATAAATCAAATTCTGTTGCGCGATTCATACCATCACTCCTATTGAGGAAAGAGATGAAACTATACATCATTTGACATCTCTTAACCAATAGTAGTAAGCTTAACACTTAAGGTAAAAATGAGTGAATTAACACTCTAATTTTTTGATTTTTCAGCAATAACAGCTCTCATTTACTATGCGATTACACATCGAACAAAAAAGACAAATGATTTGGGCATTTATCATTATCCCAATGATTTTTAATTACTTCTTCTGGATAGATGGCTCATCGCCCAGCTATGTCATGTCATTTGAATTTCAAAAGACATTTTGGCTACTGTCCCCATTAGTCAGCTTATTTGCCATGACGCAAATTGATTCAGGTGTTTATATCCCCTCATTACGCAGATTGGGTTTACCATGGCATTTATCGTACACAATAGAAAAAATCCTTCATGGGCTGCTATGCTTTGTCAGCATTAGCAGTTTTTTGCTGTTATTAACGGCATTATTGATTCGCCATGCTCCTAATCACTATATGGAAACACGCGTGGGACAACTCACCGAAGAACGTTTTATTGTTTATCACTATTATTGGCAATTAAACACATTGCAACTACACCTTGCAGGACGCGATTTCAAAATCAGCAAAAGCGAATATAATTGGCTACAAGACCATCGCCAAGACCCCATCCGAGTACGCGTTAAACACAATTTAGCAGGTTCTTCCGTCACCATTATTAGAAATTAATCCATGTGATTTTTTTAAATTAAATCAAATTATTTTCCCGATTTCAGGCTGCCTGAATGAATTTTTTGTGTGAAAACACTTGAAATTTATTCAGGCAGCCCTATTTTGCAAGTCGTAAACATTTTTTAACCCTTTTTTATTTCGGAGAACACACATGACAATCCGTCCATTACACGACCGCGTGGTTATTGAACGCTTGGAAGCAGAAGAAAAAACCAGCTCTGGCATTATCTTGACACCGTCAGCGACTGAAAAACCTGACATGGGCAAAGTGATTGCAGTTGGCGCAGGTAAATTAGGCAAAGACGGTAACCGCCGTCCATTAGATGTGAAAGTTGGCGACACCGTGATTTTCGGCAAATACAGCGGTCAAACCGTAAAAGCTGACGGCAAAGAATTGCTGGTAATGCGTGAAGAAGATATTTTCGGTATCGTGGAATAAGGACGACGCGTCCAGCGAAACTTTCAGGCAGCCTGAAAAAATCAAAAATTTTAAATTTAAACAATATCAAGGAATAAATAACATGGCAGCAAAAGACGTTCAATTCGGTACAGAAGTACGTGCAAAAATGGTTAATGGCGTAAACGTATTGGCAAATGCCGTACGCGTTACTTTGGGCCCCAAAGGTCGCAATGTGGTATTAGACCGTTCATTCGGTGGCCCACACATCACCAAAGACGGTGTTTCTGTAGCTAAAGAAATTGAATTAAAAGATAAATTTGAAAACATGGGCGCACAAATGGTTAAAGAAGTGGCTTCTAAAACCAATGATGTGGCTGGCGATGGCACGACTACCGCAACCGTATTGGCACAAGCCATTGTGGTGGAAGGCATGAAATACGTTACCGCTGGCATGAACCCAACCGATTTGAAACGCGGTATTGACAAAGCTGTAACCGCTTTGGTGGACGAATTGGCAAACATCGCTAAACCTTGCGAAACTTACGAGCAAATCGCGCAAGTTGGCTCAATTTCTGCGAACTCTGACGAACAAGTCGGCAAAATCATCGCAGACGCCATGCAAGAAGTCGGCAAAGAAGGCGTGATTACCGTAGAAGACGGCAAATCATTGGAAAATGAATTGGAAGTCGTAAAAGGTATGCAATTTGACCGTGGCTACTTGTCGCCTTATTTCATCAATGACGTGGAAAAACAAATCGCTGGTTTGGATAACCCATTTGTGTTGTTGTTTGACAAAAAAATCAGCAATATCCGTGATTTGTTGCCCGTTTTGGAACAAGTGGCGAAAACTTCACGCCCATTGTTGATTATCGCGGAAGACGTGGAAGGCGAAGCGTTGGCGACTTTGGTGGTAAACAGCATTCGCGGTATTTTGAAAACCGTTGCTGTGAAAGCCCCAGGCTTTGGCGACCGCCGCAAAGCGATGTTGCAAGACATTGCCATTTTGACTGGCGCAACCGTGATTGCGGAAGAAGTAGGTTTGACTTTGGAACAAGCAACTTTGGAACACTTGGGTCAAGCTAAACGCATTGAAATTTCAAAAGAAAACACGACGATTATTGACGGTTTTGGCGACAAAGCAGCCGTTGAAGCGCGTGTAGGCGAAATCCGCAAACAAATTGAAGTAGCCACTTCTGACTACGACAAAGAGAAATTGCAAGAGCGCGTAGCGAAATTGGCTGGCGGTGTGGCTGTGATTAAAGTAGGCGCAGCGACCGAAGTGGAAATGAAAGAGAAGAAAGACCGCGTAGATGACGCATTGCACGCAACTCGTGCGGCTGTGGAAGAAGGCGTGGTTGCAGGTGGTGGCGTGGCTCTGTTGCGTGCGCGTTCTGCGTTGAAATCTGTGGAAACTTCAAATGCCGACCAAGAAGCTGGTGTGAAAATTGTATTGCGTGCGATTGAAGCTCCGTTGCGTCAAATCGTTGCCAATGCAGGTGGTGAAGCGTCTGTAGTCGTAAACAAAGTGTTGGAAGGCGAAGGCAACTTCGGTTACAACGCGGGCAACGACACTTATGGCGATATGATTGCTATGGGCGTGTTAGACCCTGCGAAAGTAACGCGTTCTGCATTGCAACACGCTGCGTCTATCGCTGGTTTGATGCTGACTACCGAGTGCATGATTGCCGACATTCCAGAAGACAAACCTGCTGCACCTGATATGGGTGGCATGGGCGGTATGGGTGGCATGGGCATGATGTAATGCCACGCTCTGCGTTGATTTAAAATGATATTCAGGCTGCCTGAACGTCGTCCAAACGGACGGTATCAGGCAGCCTGTTTATTTTGACACAACATTTTTTGAAAGGCTGGCTGGATATTTGCCAGAACGCGGCGTCTTGCCGCCGCACCCACGCTTTTAGGTTAGTGGCGCGGAATGGTGCGTTCTTCGTAGCACGGTCGGGCGGATTCTTGAATCTGACATTTTTATGAAAATCAACAGATTGTGTCGGATATCAGTATCCGCCCGACCGTTCTATGGAGCGCGAACCCCAGACGTGCCACCAACCTAAAAGCGTGGGTGCGGCGGCAAGACGCCGCGTTCCCGATAATATACCAGCCAATGTGTTTCAGGCTGCCTGAAATGGGAAAAGTCGTGTTTTCACAACATCTGAATGATGATTAGAAAATAATTTGTATCAACTCAAACTTTGGTGTGAGGGAGAAGCGTACAATAGCGTTTCTTCTATTTTTTACAACATAATAAACAGAGGTTTGAGATGAAACGAAAATTAGGTTTCAAGCCCATTCCGACGGCGATTGCGATTGCATTGACGGCGGTGATTTGGGCAATTCCTGCGCCTGAAGGGGTGAAGGCGGAAGGCTGGCATTTGCTGGCGATGTTTGTCGGGGTGATTGCGGCGATTATTGGTAAGGCGATGCCGCTTGGGGCGATTTCGATTTTGGCGGTGATGTTGGTAGCGGTGTCGGGGGTTACGGCGGATAAGCCAACGACTGCAATGAATGATGCGTTGTCGTCTTATTCGAATCAGTTGATTTGGTTGATTGGTATTGCGATTATGATTTCGCGCGGCTTGCTGAAAACGGGGCTGGGGGCGCGAATTGGTTATTTATTTATTGCGGCGTTTGGTAAGAAAACGTTAGGGATTGGTTATAGTTTGGCGTTGTCGGAATTGTTGCTTGCGCCTGTTACGCCGAGTAATACGGCGCGTGGCGGTGGCATTATTCACCCCATTATGAAGGCGATTGCCAGCAGCTACGACAGCTCGCCTGAACAAGGCACGCAAAATAAGATGGGTAAATATTTGGCGTTGGTAAACTATCATTCTAATCCGATTAGTTCGGCGATGTTTATCACGGCAACGGCGCCCAATCCGATGGTGGTGAATTTGATTGCAGAAACAGTGGGCAGTGATTTCCGTTTGAGCTGGGGGGCGTGGGCGATTGCGATGTTGGTACCAGGATTGGTGGCGTTTGCGTTGATGCCGTTGGTATTGTATTTTTTCTATCCGCCTGAAATTAAGGAAACGCCGAATGCGGTGGCATTTGCCAAAGAGCGTTTGCATGAAATGGGCAAAATGTCGCTGGATGAGAAAATTATGTTGGGCATTTTTGCGGTGTTGTTGATTTTGTGGGCGGATTTGCCTGCGATGATTTTGGGCGATAAGAGTTTATCGGTTAATCCAACAGCCACCGCGTTTATTGGCTTGAGCTTGTTATTATTAAGCAATGTTTTGACTTGGGACGATATTTTGCATGAGAAAAGCGCGTGGGACACGATTATTTGGTTTGGCGCGTTGATTATGATGGCAACGTATTTGAACAAGTTGGGCGTGATTAAGTGGTTTTCAGGCAGCCTTGAAGGGGCGATTGGCGGTTTGGGTGTTAGCGGTATGATGGCGGGATTGTTGCTGGTGTTGGCGTATATGTACGCGCACTATATGTTTGCCAGCACGACGGCGCATATTACGGCGATGTTGGCGGCATTTTTGGGCGCGGCGATTACATTGGGTTCGCCACCGATGCTGACGGCATTGATGTTTGCAGCAGCATCTAATATTATGATGACTTTAACGCATTATGCGACTGGCACATCGCCTGTGATTTTTGGGTCGGGTTACACCACTTTGGCGGAATGGTGGAAAGCAGGTTTTATTATGAGTGTGGTTAATTTTGCGGTCTTTGCGCTGGTAGGTGGCGTGTGGTGGAAAGTATTGCAATATTGGTAATGCGCTGATTTTAATATTTAATAAGAAAAAGGACGAATATTGATATTCGTCCTTTTTTTTGATTTTCAGGCTGCCTGAACGATTACTGCATTTGCACCGACACACGCACCGTTTGACGAATTTCCTGTTCGCCAGCATGGTCGCTGTTCACTTCCATCGCTGGTGCAGCAGCTTTGGCAGACATACGAGCAACTTGAGGCACGGCATAATCCATCGATGCTTCTGCGCGTGATTCAAACGTATCCGTCAAATCCACTCTCACCACCTTATAGCTTGAAAAACCCAACTGACGGCTAATAAATTGAGCGCGATGTTGTAACGCTTGCAAGGCTTGCTCGCTGGCTTGCTCCACCGCTTTCATCCGTTTCTCGGGCGACACGCTGAAAGACATACCACGAATCATCGCTTGTTCTTGCATATCCGCAGCCAATTTGCTCAATGCCTCAAAATCCGTGCTTTTGATGCTCACACTCACACGGTCTTGCCAACCTGTAATTTTGCCCTTATCACCATATTGCGGATACGTGTAGCGGCTACCGATTTGAGCAATCAGGCGTTTATTTGATTTCAATCTTGCTTGAATCGTATTTAATTTTTGCGTCACCAAATTGCTGGCGGTTTCACGATTTTTATGTGTTTCTTCAATGACCAGCGTGATGTGCATGGTATCGTTTGGCACTTTCACGGTGGCACTTTCATTAAATTCCACAATGTTATAATGCAAAGGCTGATTGTCTGCCAACGCAGGCGCAGACAAACTCATCGCTGTCGCCAATAACAAAGCCGTTTTTTTAAGATGCTTTTTCATATGAAATACTCCAAAGGGGTTATGAATAAACAGATTATGACCATTTTCAGGCTGCCTGAAAAACAAATTGACCTGTTTTAACCATACCTAACCATCTTTAAATCAAAACAACCCCATCGCCCCATTCACCAACCACATCAACAACCACCAACCCCACTTAATCAACCAATACATCGCCACAAACAACGCCACAATCCCCACACCAGCCATCATCGCCTGCTGATTCACCTGACGAATCGTTTGCGGATTGCCCGCCGCAAATTGTTCAATCAATTCAAAATTCTGCTTATTAGACTTATAAAAGAAATCCAACACCGTTCCCAATACAGGAATCAAGCCCAACACCATATCCTTCAAACCATTGAACACAATCACCAAAGTCAAACGCACCGAACGCAATTTAAACAACGCGATATACACATACACCAAATTAAAACCATGGCTCACCACACTGCCCACCACAGGAATCAGCCCGATGATGCCGTCCAAATAATAATCATCCAAATACTTTTTCACTTGCTTGCCGAACTGAAAACTGCGGCTGGTGTCAATTTTATGCTGTCTTTGTTGCTGTTTATTCATAAAAAATCCGATTTCAGGCTGCCTGAAAATAAAAAAAATCATTCAAAATAAAGATAACCA
The DNA here is from genome assembly GCA_041831015.1 of Simonsiella sp. Lineage (GTDB taxonomy): Bacteria > Pseudomonadota > Gammaproteobacteria > Burkholderiales > Neisseriaceae > Simonsiella. Next base: position 9,915 of record JBHARQ010000119.1, read on the forward strand.
TTCATTCGCCAGAACGCGGCGTCTTGCCGCCGCACCCACGCTTTTGGGTTAGTGGCGCGAAACGGCGCGTTCTCCGTAGAATGGTAGGTCGGATACTTGTATCCGACATTTTTATGAAAATCAACAGATTGTGTCAGATACAAGTATCCGACCTTGTATATTCAAAATCGAGTATCATAGCAATGAAACAGCTTATCTGTATCTCGTATCCGACCATGTGCAAAGTTTAAAGCCCGTTTCGTAGCTCAGAGAACAGA
>JBHARQ010000120.1:0-2875 GCA_041831015.1 Simonsiella sp.
AGCCCACATTATCCAAAACAAGCGTGAAATGATTGTGAACAAATTGTGAAGATTTTGTGAAGATTGTTTACAATAAATTGCGCCAACCCTATCATCATGACAAAATAATCCCATTATGAACCCACATATCCTAATCCTTGAAGACGAACGCGAAATTGCCGAATTGGTAGAAATGGCATTGCTCCGCGCTCACTATTCCGCTCGCATTGCCGTTACTGCCGCACAAGCGCAACAATTTTTGGCGCGTGAAACCTTTGATTTGCTGCTGCTTGATGTTGGCTTGCCCGACATCAACGGCTTTGATTTTCTGAAAATGGTTCGGGCGCAACACGTTTTGCCCGTGATTATGCTCACCGCGCAAGACGAAGAAACCGACCGCATTCTCGGTTTGGAATTGGGCGCAGACGACTATCTCGGCAAACCATTCAGCCCACGCGAACTCGTGGCGCGAATAAAAGCCGTGTTGCGCCGCACCCAAACCGCACGGCAGCCTGAAACCTTCCCCGAATGGCAAGACGACATCCAAGCCTGTTGTATACGCTATCGCGGACAAGCCCTGCCACTCACATTGGGCGAATACCGCTTGCTCCGCACCTTGCTCAATCGGCAAGGGCGCGTGTTCAGTCGTGAAGAATTGCTGATTGCCATGTTTGGCGACCAACGCCCGTCCGACCCCAACACCATCAACACCCACATTCGCGCCTTACGCCAAAAACTCCGCACCGCCCAAATTGACGACAACCACATTCGCACCCACCACGGTTTAGGATACAGTTTCAATGTTGAAATATTTTAAAAACATCAGTTTACGGCTATTTTTTCTGTTGCTTGGCATTTCTACGCTGCTGACCGCGTGGGCGTGGTGGGACAACAGCGAAACCATTCGCCTGTTGATTGTTCTGAATTTGCTGGTGTTGAGCGTATTGGCGTGGTGGTTGGCGCGGAGCATTAACCGCATTCGCCAGTATGCCGAAGACATGGCAGCCAACCGCACCGCGCCCAAGCCACAATTTGGCGACAGCTATCTCTATCGTTTGGTGAATGCGATTGCCGATTTGCGCGATGAATTGAATCACCGCCAACACATTGAAAACTACGTTTTGGGCTTAACCCACGAATTGAAAACCCCTTTGACCGCCCAGCACGCTGCGTTGGAATTATTGCAAGACAGCGACTTAACAGACGAACAACAGCAATTACTCAACCGCATTTCACGCAATATTCAAAAGCAAAAACAACTGATTACGCAATTATTAGAACTGGCGCGACTGGAAAACAGCGACACCTTGCCCACCGTACAAACCGTGTCGTTGCACACATTGAGCCAACAAGCCGCGCACGATTGCGAAACCGCCTGTCGTGCCAAACACTTGCATATTCACATCGACCCGACCCACGCACTCGATTGGCAAGGCGACCCTGTGTTGTTGCGGCAAGCGTTGGACAATTTGCTGTATAACGCGATTGATTTTGCTGATGAACATAGCGAAATTCGGCTACATTTTAGCCACACACCGCAAGCGTTGAGCGTGCATATTGACAATCAAGGCGAGCCGATACCCGATTACGCGCTGGCGAAAATTCCGCAACGCTTTTTTTCCTTGCCACGCGCAGACGGTCGGCGCAGTAGTGGCTTGGGATTGAGTTTTGTGTCGGAGATTATGCGTTTGCACGGTGGGCATTTTAGATTACAAAATGGCGAAAATGGGGTTCGGGCGAGTTTGGTGTTTGACAGGACTACGCGTCCAACGGAACTGTGCGTTTAGCGAAATGTCAATTCAGGCTGCCTGAAATATTGTTAGCGGTGATTTTGACGGGAACGCGCGTCTTGCCGCGCACCACGCTTTGGGGTACGTGGCACGGACAGGTGCGTTCTCCGTAGGTACGGTTAGCGATAGCGTAACCGTACGAATGAATGTGAAAAATCACAATACATTCGTACGATTACGGCTTACGCCTAATCGTACCTACGCGAGCTTCAAAAAATCGTTGCACTTGGTTTGACAATTCAAGCATTTTATGTTTATTATTTAGAAAAACAGCACTACTTATACTGCAAACAAAGCTCAATTCACTGATAAAATCCAAGCAACAAATGGGGATAATAATGAAAAATTGTAATTTACTAGCAATTTTATTACTATCATTGTTTAGTCATAATACTTTTGCATATCAACCAACGGAAGCTGAATTACACCAAAACTCTGCTTTATGTTCATATGGTTACAATTCAAACTGTGGTTCTACTAATTACTCATTTCCAAAAGTAACTATCACTCGCTTACCTAGTAGATATGGGGCTGTTGCTTCTGGTTTAACTAGGAATAATATAGCATATTTTGATGCACATAATGAACTTTCAGCAAAAATAGCCAAAAAGAAAGCTTTAACCAAATGCAGACAAGCGGGTATTGATGAATGCAGTATTGCGGCAGATTATTCAGATCAATGTATAAGTAGTGCAGTAGGAATAAAGAATAAATTGTATGAAACATACTTTGGTTTTGATTTATCACAAAATCTTGCTAATCATGATGCATTAGAAAAATGTAAAAATGATAACGCAGAACAATGTCACTTATTTAAAGTAGCTGGTTGTTCATTATACTAATTATTTTAAAATTTAAATGCTGCCTGAAAATATTGTAAGATATTTTCAGGCAGCATTTTTTTATGTTACAGTTTCGTAGCAACTGTATTTTTAACCCCGTCGGGCAAAAATACAAAAAACGTTAAAATTAAGCATAAGCTGCATTGTCACGCATCATGGCATTTAAAATTGTCAGCAATTTACGCATACAAGCATTCAATGCAACTTTGCGCGGTTTACCTTTGGCGCATAAACGCTCATAAAATGCCTTAATGCGTGGTTCAA
>JBHARQ010000121.1:0-3261 GCA_041831015.1 Simonsiella sp.
CCAAACATAAGAATAATGAAAATATAGCATATGTCATCTCTGAATATCTATTTAATTTGTTTGAATTTGGCTATGATTTTGGTATTTTCAATCAAAATAATTTGAATAAGATTGGTGTCTTTCAGAAAAATATATGTATCAATGACCCAAATAATACTGCATTATGTTCATTTTTAAGTAATGAAAATAAAATACTCATATCTAATTTATTAGATTAATTCAAAATTTAAGCTCATGTAGATACTAAACTACGGAGAACGCACCGTTCCGCGCCACTCACCCAAAAGCGTGGTGCGCGGCAAGACGCGCGTTCCCCACAAAATAACCGCGTACAAAATTCAGGCTGCCTGAAAATTAATTCGCTGGACGCGTAGTCCCTAACAATCACTTAAAAGACCCACATCATGCGAATCCTACTCATTGAAGACGATGCCCAAATCGGCGACGGCTTATTTCACGGACTCTCCAAACAAGGCTTTGCCGTAGATTGGTTTCAACAAGGCAAATTAGGTCGCGATGCCCTAACCAACGCCCCTTTTGATGCCGTGGTGCTGGATTTGAGCTTGCCCGACTTGGACGGCATGAGCATTTTGTCCTATTGGCGCGAACGGCAATATGATGTCCCCGTGTTGATTTTGACCGCCCGCGATGCCTTGCCCGACCGCTTGGCTGGCTTAAATGGCGGCGCAGACGACTATTTGTGCAAACCTTTCGCCCTAGACGAAGTCGTGGCGCGATTGTGGGTACTCATGCGCCGCAGCAAAGGACACGCCAGCTCCACCTTACAATATGGCGGTTTGAGCTTGGACATCAGCGCGAAAACCGCCACATTGCACGGCAAACCGCTCGCCCTAACCCAACGCGAATATCTGCTGCTGGAATTGCTACTCACGCAGCCCAAACACATTCACAGCCGCGCTCAAATTGAAGACAAACTTTATAGCTGGAATCAAGAAGTTGAAAGCAATGCCGTAGAAGTTCACATTCATCATTTACGCAAAAAAATCGGCAAAGATTTTATTCAAAATCATCGCGGTTTGGGCTATCAAATTGGAGTCGCGCCATGAGCCAAATCAAAAGCATACGCCGACAATTATGGTGGCATTTGAGCGGTGGTTTGGCGATTTTGTGGCTGGTGGCGATGTTGGTGGGCGCGTGGCTTGTGTGGGAAGAATTGGACGAAGGACAAGACAGTCACATGGCGCAACTTGCCAACGCATTGATTTGGACAACACAAAAAAATCATACGCAACAAGAAATTGTCCAATTAGAACAATCTTTGGGCGAACAACATGGCGATATTGATGACGAAGACTATGGCTTTGCCATTTGGGATAAACGCAAACAATTACTACTGGCTGATGAATACGGCAAACACATTCCCTTTCAGCAACAATCGGGTTTTTCCACACAAGGCGATTGGTGGGTGGTGTATTTGCAAGACCCCAACACAGGACATACAGTGGCGGTGTCGCAGCGCGTGAGTGAACGCAGGGAAATGTTGTTACACGCACTCAATGGACAGTTGATTTTGACTTTGTTGGTGTTTCCGTTGTTGTTTGTGTTGCTGTTTGTGGTGATTAAACGCGGATTGTTGCCGCTCAATCGCTTGTCGGACGAATTGTGCCAACGCGATGCCGACAGCTTGCAAGCCGTATCGGAAGATGTGCCTGTGGAAATTTCGCCTGTGGTCAAATCGCTGAATCAGTTGTTTGAGCGCGTGTCGGCGGCGATGTTGCGCGAAAGACGGTTTACTTCGGACGCATCGCATGAATTGCGTAGTCCGTTGGCAGCCTTAAAAATTCATGCCGATGTGTTGGCAATGACCGATGACGAACAAGAACGCCAACACCACATTCATCAAATTAAACAAGGTATTATCCGTGCCGAGCGTTTGACCGAACAATTATTGGTGTTGTCGCGCATTGACCCCTTGCAAACCGTGCCAAATGCCGCGCCAATAGATTGGCAATCGGTGTGTGAACAGGCTTTGCAAAGCGTGAATTTGCAAGCGCGTGAAAAGCGCGTGAAATTGCGTTTACAAAATGACAGCGATTGGGCGCAAATTTTGCCGATTCAAGGCGATAAAGTGTTGTTGGAATTGATGTTGCGGAATGTGTTGGACAATGCGGTGCGTTACAGCCCCGAGCAGACGCAAGTTACCTTGCAACTTTCGCCCCACGCGATTGAAGTGTGTGATGAAGGCGCAGGCATTGCAGCCGAACATTTGCCGCGCATTCGTGAACGGTTTTATCGCCCCGCAGGTCAGGCGCAGCAAGGGAGTGGATTGGGTTTGTCTATTGTGGAGCGGATTGGGCAATTACATGGTTTGCGGTTGAGTGTGGAGAATCGGGCGGAAGGCGGATTGTGTGTGCGATTGCGTCCAGCGGGACTACGCGTCCAGCGAAAAAAATTAATTCAGGCAGCCTGAAATATTGTGTGTGGTTATTTTGACGGGAACGCGCGTCTTGCCGCGCACCACGCTTTTGGGTTGCGGCACGGACAGGTGCGTTCCTTGTAGGTATGGTTAGTGATAGCGTAACCGTACGAATGTTTCTTTGAAATTTCACACACATTCGTACGATTACGGCTTGCGCCTAATCGTACCTACGCGAGCTTACACCGTAATTACAAGGAAAAAATGATGCATAGTAAATACATGAATTATGAGCGTACAACCTACGATGAATTAAAAAAGGACTTTTTGGCAAGTGCCTTTGGAGCTTGCAGGGCTAAATTTCATCGTGGTCAAGTTGATGGCTGGATGGAGCATGAGAGTGAATGGGGTTATGCTAGCTATGATTTTGAAAGCGGATTTCATTTACCAATTGAAAAGTTAATGATTCATGTCATCAATACAATTACAAATGCTGGTCGAATAGCAGAAGTTCACCGATTCCATTTATGTGAGATAAATAATATTCTGTCCAAATATACCACAGAGGAATTATTTGCTGATTTGAATGATGAAGAAAAAGAAGATTTTTTATATGACCTTGAAATTATTTTAGATAATCAATTGCTTGAAATTGTAAAATAAATATAGCAAGCGTAGGCTGGGTGCTCACACCCACGCATTATTTCAACCACTTGCATTTAAAAACATTTTTCAGCTAGCAGGCGTAGCAACTGTATTTTTAACCCCGTCGGGCAAAAATACAAAAAACGTTAAAATTAAGCATAAGCTGCATTATCACGCATCATGGCATTTAAAATTGTCAGCAATTTACGCATACAAGCATTCAATGCAACTTTGCGCGG
>JBHARQ010000122.1:0-5153 GCA_041831015.1 Simonsiella sp.
CAAGCGGTTGTCGCCTACGGTTGCGCCAATTTTGGCTAAATAGCTGGTTTTGTCCAATGCGCTGTATGGCACGATTTTTGAGCCAGTAAATGGATTGACATAATCTTTACCGCCTTTGTATTCGCTTTCGTTGCTGCGATTGCCTGCGATTAAGTAGTCAAACATGCCTTGTTTGCCAAATACGGACAAACCGTAGTTGTGTCCATCGTTGCTGTTGTAGCCTGCGTTGAGTTTAACGCCAAAATTGGGGTTGCTGCTGTTTTTGAGCAAATCGGCTGCGTCAATGGTCTTGGCGATAATCGCGCCATTGGTTTGACCGATACCTGCAGACGCGCTGCCCGCGCCTTTTTGTACCGCCACAATTTTAACCAAGGCAGGGTCAAGCATATGACGACCTTGGTGGTAGTGAATTTGGCTGTCGCTGTACGCATTATCCAATTTCACGTCAATGGAGTTTTGCCCCATGCCGCGAATGTAGAGATATTGTGATGTGCCGTTACCGCCACCGAAAGTGATAGAAGGTTCTTTTTTCAGAACTTCTTTTAATTGGGTGTCGGTTGCCTCGTCTAATTTGGCTGCGGTAACGGTGCGTGTTGATGGGGTGCGATTGCCTTTGACTTGAATGGTGTTGATTTTTTGTACGGCAATGTGGTTATCATCTGATTGGTTGGCAGTATTCGCATGAGCAAAACTGGTCAGTAATAATGTCATCAGGGCAGAAATTTTGAAAATAGGCTGCATGGTGTATCCTATGTTGTTTGAAAATAAGAATGAGTAGTATTTGTAAAAGATAACATATTTTAACGAAATTTGTCTAGTGAAAATCACTATCATGAATATTTGTACGCAAAATGTGGGGGCGAGGCAGAGTGGGTGTGGCGGCGATACGCCACGTTCTTGGCGTTTGAAATCAGTAGGGTAGATGGGAAATGTGTGATGTTGGGGTGTGAATTTCAGGCTGCCTGAAATGGGTAACATGACACATAGGCTGATTTCTATTAGAATGACGTTGAATATTTTTAATCAGTTCGGATTTTTTAGGATTTATCATGAAGAAGTTTTTATTGGTCGCGTCGGTTGCGGTGGCTTTGTCTGGCTGTGCGGCAAATCAGAGTAAGTTGAGCAAAGATGAGCAATTAACGCAAAATTGGACAGTAGAGCAAATTTATAGTGAGGCGCGAGATGAGTTGAATTCAGGCAATTATTCACGCGCAATTAGTTTGTATGATGTGTTGCGCTCACGGCAGCCTGAAGGACGTCATAGTGAACAGGCTTTGCTGGATACGGCGTATGCTTATTACAAGGATGAGGAACCTGAAAAGGCTTTAATCGCATTGGCGCGATTCCAGCATCATTATCCGACCAGTCCAGATATGGCTTATGCGTTGTATTTGAAAGGTTTGGTGTTGTTTGCTGAAGACCAGTCGTTTTTGAATAAGTTGGCTGGGCAGGATTGGTCAGACCGCGACCCTGTGTCTAATCGTAAGGCATATCAGGCTTTTGATGAGGTGGTGAAGCGTTTTCCGACCAGTAAGTATGCGGATGATGCCACCAAGCGTATGGCGCAATTGGTTGATGCGTTGGCTGGACATGAGATTTCTATTGCGCGTTATTATGCAAAACGGGGAGCGTATGTGGCTGCCAATAACCGCGCTCAAGGGGTGATTGAGAAATTCCAAAACACGCGTTTTGTGGAAGAGGGTTTGGCGATTATGATGTTTACTTATAACAGAATGAATCAGCCCAATTTGGCTGCGGATACGCGCCGTGTGTTGGCGCATAATTTCCCCAATAGCCCGTATTTGAATAAGGAATGGCAACCCAATGATATGCCTTGGTGGCGTTATTGGAAATAGAATGATTGATTAAATAAAATTGCCAAGTCGTTTGATGAGCGACTTGGCAATTTTTATTTAAAATCAATAAATTGGCGTACCCGACTGGGATTGAACCAGCGACCTTCAGCTTCGGAAACTGACACTCTTCCAACTGAGCTACGGGTACGGAAAGGCGAAAGGATACCTGAAAATGTGTTTTTTGGCAAAAAAATTATTCAGGCTGCCTGAAAATTCGGTACAATGTTTATTTTATGATTTTTAATTAAAGCAGTTAGCATGAACGAGCAAATTTTAAGTAAACAACAGCGTTTGGAATTGAAAGCGCAAGCGCATCATTTGAATCCTGTGGTGATGGTGGGGCAAAAAGGTTTGACTGATTCGGTGATTCAGGAAACGGATACGGCATTACGCGCCCATGAGTTGATTAAAGTGCGTGTATTTGGCGATGACCGCCATGAACGCATTGCGATTTGCGATGAATTGTGTGCCGCAACAGGCGCACAGTTGGTGCAACATATTGGCAAATTGCTGGTGTTGTATCGCAAAAATGAAGAAACGGAACAAGCATCGTAAATTGCGTGTTTTTTGATTTTCAGGCTGCCTGAAAATGAGTTTGACAAGTTAAATTATTGTTACTACAATAATTCAAAATAACCATTTATTAATTCTGATGCTTGAAATTGAATTTGACGAAAACAAACGAAATTTAACTTATCAGCAACGCGATTTAGATTTTGCTGATGCGAATCAAATTTTTCAAGGCGTACATTTAACCGCATTGGATACACGCAATGATTACGGCGAAAACCGATACATTAGTATGGGTTATATTCATGCCCGTTTGGTCGTCGTCGTTTGGACATATCGCCCTAATGAAACCGCGCCCACGCATCGGCGCATTATTTCCATGAGAAAAGCCAATGAACGTGAACAACAAAAATTCCACCACACACTTGCCCGATGATGCACCTGAATTAGACGATGACTTTTTCAGTCGTGCCGATGTGTATCAAGGCGATAAATTGATACGCAAAGGTCGTCCTATGTCATTGCAACCCAAACAATCAACCACCATACGCCTAGATGCAGATGTCTTGGCAGCATTTAAAGCCAGTGGCAAAGGTTGGCAAACACGAATCAATGATGCTTTAAAAGAATGGCTGACGATGCATCAGAAAATTTAAATCATCAAAAAAACACGCAATTTTTTTGATAAATTGCGTGTTTTTCATTTTCAGGCTGCCTGAATTTTATTCAATAATTCACGCAAAGCCAATGCGCGGTGGCTGATTTGATTTTTCATATCAGGCGATAATTCGGCAGCCGTACAGCCTTGTTCAGACAAATAAAAATGGGGGTCGTAACCAAAACCGTGTTCGCCAGCCGCTTCAGGCTGCCATGTGCCGCGCCAAATGCCTTCGGCGATAATCGGTTGTGGGTCGTCTGCGTGTCTAACCAAAACCAAGACGCAAACGTAATAACATGATTTATCATCAAATTTGCCTAATTCGTGGCTCACTTTGGCATTATTGGCGGCATCGGATTTGGGATTGTCGCCAGCAAATCGGGCTGACAACACCCCTGGTGCGCCGCCCAACGCATTCACACAAATGCCGCTATCGTCCGATAATGCAGGCAAACCGCTTACACGGCTGGCATGACGCGCTTTTGCCAACGCATTTTCCACAAAAGTGTGATACGGTTCGGGGCATTCAGGGACGTTGAATGCGGATTGCGGCAACACTTCAATGTGTTGCGTGGCAAACAAAGCGGAAAATTCACGCAATTTGCCTGCATTATTGCTGGCGAGAACGATTTGATTCAACATGGTCAGTATCCTGATGAGTGGAAGAATGAGTCATTTGCTTGGCAGCCATCGTGCGGACGCGCTGACGAATGTATAACGCCAAACACGCAATTTGCCCAAATATCGCCGCAAATGCAAATAAAAACGCCGCAATCCCGTATTGCTTTTCAGGCAGCGTTTTGAGTGAAATCAAATAGCTGCCCGTGGTTACCAACACCACAAACAGCAAAGAAAATAACACAATTAAAATTAAAAACGTTTTTTGCTTTGACATATTCACCATATTTCCCAAAAAATTATTGAAACAAATAGCCGAGTAATGCCGTGCTGCTGACCGCAATCAACACCGTTGGCAACATGGAAAATCGCCAAGCACAAAATACGGTAATCGCCAACGCCAACCATTCGTGCGGTTTATCCGATACAAAATTTGGCGCAATCACAGAAATTAACACACACGCTGGCGCAGTTTCCATCACACGCGCCATTTTCGGGCTAAATTTGCGATTTTTCAGCAAGAAAAAACCTGCCAATCGCGTGGAATAAGTAATGCACAACATACCCAAAATCGTGATAAATGATGTCCAAGTGATACTCATACTTCATCGTCCCAAAAATACGCCGCCACCAAACCAGCCAACGTGCCAGCCAACACATACCAACCACTTTTCGGCATCAACCCATACACCGCCGCCGCCACCACCAAACTCACCAACCAAGGACGCGCCGCCTTTGCGCCACGCCACATTCCCCGAATCAACACCAAAAAAACCGCAGGAAATGCCATTTCAAAACCATATTTATCAATATCATTGCCCAACAAATAGCCAAATTGCGAACCTGCCCAACCACACAATAACCACACCACATACAAACTCGTCGCAATCCCCCAATAATACGGCAAATTAAACGCAGGCAAACCCGCTTGTTCACGCTTTTTAATTTCTGCCATGCCCATTGCCCACGTTTCATCAATCATCACAAACAGCGTGGGCAGCAATTTGCGTAACGGCAAATGGCGCACATACGGCGCAAACGCCGCACCCATCAAAATATGGCGACTGTTAATCATAAACGTCATCACCCAAATCAGCAAAATGGGAATCGGATTTGCCCACGCATCCACCGCCGCAAATTCCGAGCCGCCTGCAAAATTCATGCCCATCATCAACACCGTTTCCAGCGATGACATGCCTTTTTGCGCGGCTTGTGCGCCTAAAATCAAACCAAATGGCACAATACCTAAAATAATCGGGATACTTTCGCGTATGCCGCGTTGATATTCGGGATGAACAGACATATTTTCTTCACTTTGATGCGTTCAGGCAGCCTGAACGTTTATTTTGATTAAAACGCTAAATTTTAGCGCTGAATTTACAATCCAAGTGCAACAAAAAAAGAAGTACCCATCAACTAGAATATAATTTTGTTTCCACACAAAAACCACTTCCGAATGATGAGTACTTCCTACCAACATCTTACAATAAACGAGCGAGAAAAGATAATGA
>JBHARQ010000123.1:0-10430 GCA_041831015.1 Simonsiella sp.
AGTGTGCCGATTCGTGAAGGCGTGTTGCAAAGCATTCGGGCGATGAAAACGCATTTTCAGGCTGTGTTTGACGGGGTGCATTTTACCCATTCGGTGTACAGTAGCGACCGCTTGAACCGCTTGCGTAGCTTTGCCACCAGCACGCATATTGATGTTTTGATTATGAATATTGACGCATTCAAAAAAGATGACAATGTGATTAATCGCGCCAATGAAAGTGGCGAAGCCCCCATTTTGCAAATCAGCCAAACCCACCCGATTGTGATTGTGGACGAACCGCAAAATATGGAAACGGATTTGGCAAAACAAGCGATTGATGCGTTAAACCCATTGTTTGTATTGCGTTATTCTGCTACGCATAAAAATCCGTATCACAAAATTTACAGCTTAAATCCTGTGCAAGCCTATAACAAAAAATTGGTCAAGCAGATTGAAGTAGAACCTGTGTTGGCAAAAAATGATGTCAATGGTGCGTATGTGGTACTCAAAGAATTTGAGACAGGCAAGAAGAAATTAACCGCCAAAGTAGAAATTCATTTTCATGATAAAAAAGAAGTGAAAAAGAAAACGATTAAAGTGTCTTCTGGCGATGATTTATTTGATAAATCAGGCGGTAATGAAAGTTATCGGCATGGCTTTATTATCAATGGCTTAAATGCGGAATTGGGCGAAATGGCGTTATCAAACGGTCAAGTCATCACGCTGGGCGAAGACGATGATTTAATCCGCGATGAAATCATGAAAAAGCAAATGGAATGCACGATTCAAGAGCATTTGAAAAAAGAGAAGCGTTTAAATCCAAAAGGGATTAAGGTTTTGTCGTTGTTTTTTATTGATAAAGTGGCGAATTATCGTGAAAACGGCAAATTTGCGCGTTGGTTTGCGGAAATTTACGAGCGCGAAACAGGCGAAAGCGCGGACGGTGTGCATGACGGCTATTTTTCGCAAGACAAAGGCAAGGATAAAGATACCAACGGCAACAGCAAAGCCGATGAAGACACTTACAATCTGATTATGAAAGATAAGGAAAAATTGTTGTCGTTTGACAGCAAATTACGCTTTATTTTTTCGCATTCCGCGCTGAAAGAAGGTTGGGATAATCCGAATGTGTTTCAAATTTGTACGCTTAACGAAACACGTTCGCCAATTAAAAAACGGCAGGAAATCGGGCGCGGTTTGCGTTTGGCGGTCAATCAACAAGGCGAGCGTGTGCGCGATGACGGTGTGAATATTTTGACCGTTATTCCAAATGAAAGCTACGAAAGTTTTGCTTCTAATTTGCAAAAAGAGTATGAAGACGAATGCGGTATTAAATTTGGCAATGGTGGCGCAAAAAGGAAAAGCGACAGAACCCCACAGACGTATCGCAAAGGTTTTACGCTAGACCCTGAATTTTTGGCGATTTGGCAGAAATTGTGTTGCCAAACTTATTATAAAGTGGCGTTTGAACGCGAAGATTTGATTCAGACTGCCTGCAAATTGGTTAAAAATATGCCGCCCATTCAAAAAACGCAATTAGTGGTGCAAAAAGCCAAAATCAATCAAACGCAAACAGACGGCATTTGGGGTGAAGAAATTTATTCGCAAAATCACGCGCTGGAAAATGATTGGGAAATACCTGATGTGTTGCACGAAATCCAGCGCAAAACACAACTCACGCGCCAAACAATTTTTGAGATTATCCAACAATCCGAACGGATTGGAGAATTGGCGAATAATCCGCAACGCTTTGTGGATTTGGTAAGCGAGAAAATTTTGTTGGCGTTGCATGATTTGATGATTGACGGCATTGAGTATTTCAGGCAGCCTGAAAAAGATAACACGGCATACACGCAAAGTTTGGCGCGTTGGCGCGATTTGGAACAAAATGGCGCGGAATTTTTCAAAAATGAGCATACATTTGCCATTAAAAATGCCGATAAAACGATTTTTGCGGATTATATTTCGCTGGATTCAGGCACGGAAAACACATTTGCCCAACAATGTGAAAGCCGTGAAGATGTGCGTTTGTATTTCAAATTGCCCGATTGGTTTAAAATTCCTACGCCGATTGGCAATTACAATCCCGATTGGGCGATTGTGATGAATCATCACGACAAAGTTTATTTTGTTGCCGAAACCAAAAACACAGGCAAAGGCATTCAAGATGGCGTGGATTTGGATAAATTGCATTTGACAGAACAGCAAAAAATTGCGTGCGCGAAAAAGCATTTTGCGGTGTTTGACGGCGTGAAATACCGTGTTGTGGAAAAGTTGGAAGAATTGGAATAACTAAAGCGATGAACCAAAGAGAAGATGGTATAAAGTAGCGCAGTTATTTAAAAGTGGGTTAAATTAAATAAGCATTCTTATTCATCAATTTTTAAGGATGAATAAGAATGCTTTAATTTATGATGCTAACCTAAAATATCATCATCTACCCCAACCGCATCATCTCAATCTGTTCCAAACTGCGCCCTAAAAAGCGCTCCCCAATCGTTTGAAAACGCAAAGGAATATCCGAAACATAAAAACGATAATCGGGCTGCATTGCTTCCGTATTCAATAATTGCGCGGCAGCCAACGCTTGAGCGGTGGCTTCGGCGGTGGTGGTGGAGCTATCCACCAATTCAATATGCGGTGCCTCTTGCTTAATCAAAGGCTTCAGCAATGGATAATGGGTACAACCCAACACCAGCGTGTCCACTTGGTCAGCCAAAATCGGTTTCAGATATTCGCGCACGGTCAAGCGAGTTACTTCATGGTCAAGCCAGCCCTCTTCCACCAATGGCACGAGCAACGGCGCGGCTTGCGACACAATCCGCGTGCTGGGATTATGAGCATGAATGGCGCGAGCGTAAGCATTACTATTCACGGTGGTATTGGTGGCAATTACGCCGATGTGATGATTGCGCGTGGTAGCAAGCGCAGCTTGTGCGCCTGCCTCAATCACGCTTAATACAGGCATATTACCCGCCATTTGTTGAATGCGTTTACCAGCAACCGCCGCAATGGTATTACACGCAATCACCAAGGCTTTCACTTCATTTTGCAATAAAAATTCAACAATTTGCGCGGAAAATTCTTCAATCGTATTGCGTGATTTGGTGCCATAAGGCACACGCGCCGTATCGCCAAAATAGATAATGTTTTCGTGTGGTAAACGTTCCATCAAGGCGCGAACAACGGTTAAACCGCCCACGCCAGAATCAAATACGCCAATCGGTTTGTGGTGAGTGTGAGACATGATATTTCGTACTTTCAGGCTGCCTGAAGAATAAAAATCGCTATTTTACGCTGAATTTCGCTTTCAGGCAGCCTGAAAACCAAAGCGCAGCCGAAAATCCGTTATAATAAATTATCTTTCCATTCATTTCATTCATTCTTCTAAAAGAAACAATATCATGAAACAAAACTATTTAGCCATCGCACTGCTTTCATTATCCATCCATGCCATTGCTGCCCCCAACCAAATTGACCATTTACCACAAACCAAAGAATTAAAAGTGGTCAAAAAACAACTCATTCAAGAGCAAAAAAAATTACAAGACAAACAAGCGCAACAAAAACGCGCCCAAGAATTATTGCGTCAAACCCAACTAGCAATCGCCGCCGCACGCCGTGAATTAGACGAATTAAATCGTCAGCAACGCACCTCTTGGGCAAAATTGCAAGAATTACAAAACAAACTCAGTCAGTTACAAACTGAAGTGGGCAATACCAAAGCGCAAATTTCACGCTTATTAGTCAGCAATTACAAAAACAAGCAACCGAGCGCAGTCGTTGTCTTTTTGAAAAATGCCGATGCCAATCAAAAAGCCCGTTTTCTACAATATTCGCGCTATATCAATGCCGCCAATGATGAAGTGATTAAAAAATTATCCGAACAACAAGAGCAATTAGAACAACAAGAAACACAAATTCATCGTGAATTAGAACGTTTGAAACAATTAGCGGCGGTGCAACAAAATAAATTGCGTCAATTAGGACAATCACATAAAGCCGCCGTTGCCGATAGCCAAAAATTAAATGGCGAAATCAGTTCACACAATAATAAAATCAAAGAATTACGCGAAAGTGAACAGCAATTAACCAATATCATTACCCAAATTGCCACCAAACGTGCCGCGCAACTCAAAGCACAAGCGATTGAAAAACAAAAATTAGCCAAACAACGTGCAGCTGAAAACAAAACGGCATCCGCCAACGATAAAAAAGCATCTGCGCCTGAAGTGGAAATTACACAAAAATTCAGCCGTTTACAAGGCACGATGCGCCGACCTGTTTCAGGCAGCATTGCAGGACGTTTTGGACAAGCGCGAAATGGTGGCGGCACTTGGCGCGGCGTGTTTATTGCGACTGCGCCGTCTGCGGTGCAAACGATTGCGGCGGGTGAAGTGGCGTTTGCCAGCAGCTTGGGAGGGTATGGCAATACCGTGATTATTGACCATGGTGATGGTTATATGTCGGTTTATACGGGATTAAATAGCATGAATGTTTCGGTGGGCGAACGCATTTTGGCGCGACAAAGTGTGGGCATGAGCGGCACATTGCCAACGGGTGAACAGGGCTTGTATTTTGAAATCCGCTATCGCAATCGTCCGATGAATCCATTGGCTTGGGTACGATAACTCATATTATTCATCATAAAATCAATAACAGGCTGCCTGAAATAGCTTCAGGCAGCCTGTTATTCATATTTATCCTAATTGTGCCAAACGTCTCAATTCATCAGGCGTTGTGCTGGGTAAACCAAAATATTCTAAATACGCAGGAATTTGCTCAAACAACATATCCGTTGCCACTTGAATGGTACAACCACGTTCTGCTGCTGCCGTCAAAAATGGCGTCATTTCACGACTTAACACCACATCACCCACAAACGCCGTTGGCTCAATTTGCGAAACATCTAATGGCAAAGGGTCATCATCATACATACCCAAAGGCGACGCATTCACCACCAAATCAAAACCTTGTGCCACAGCACGCCCTGTTTCCACAACCAAATCAGGATAATGCGTTTGCAAACGAGCGGCTAATTGCGCTGATTGCGCCGTATTGGGATCAAACAATGCCAAACGTGCCACGCCAGCCGCCGCCAAACTTGCTGCAATCGCACATCCCACGCCGCCATTTCCTACCACTAACGCCGATTGACCTTGTGGTACAAACCCCTTACGAATCATGCCACGCACAAAACCTTCGCCATCAAACATATCACCTTCCAATTGCCCATCTGCACCACAGCGCACCGCATTACACGCCCCTGCAATCTGCGCTGTTGGCGACAAACGGTCTAACAATCCAACCGTACTCACCTTATGCGGCATCGTAATTAACGCCCCCAAAGTATTATGATTACGAAACACCGCACACAAAAAATCAGCATAATTATCTACCTGACAAGCAAATGGCACGACCACCGCATTAATCCCATGTGCCGCAAAATACGGATTGTAAATCATCGGCGATTTAAACGTTTGCGTAGGATAACCAATATGCGCGATGATTTGAGTTAAACCATTAATCATAACGAATTCCTTATGATGGATAAATAATTTTTAAATTGAAAAACATGGCGTATCGCCGCCATACCCACTCTTTCAGATGGTGGCACGAAACGCTCAACACCTCATCATCACGATAACCAGCCCAAATGCTCCACCAAAATAGACGTGCCAATCCCAATCAACACCAGCCCTCCAAATAATTCAGCCCGTTTCCCCACCGCTTTGCCTAAAATTTTGCCCAAACTCATGCCAATCGCAGCCATGATGGTGGTCGCTGTGCCGATGGCGAGTGCTGTCCAACCAATATTCACATCCAAAAACGCCAAACCCACCCCCACAATCATTGAATCAATACTGGTTGCAATCGCCGTAATCAATAATAAAACAATGGGTTGAGCAGAAGATTCATTGGCGTCCGCGTCATCATCATCGGCAAAACTTTCGCGTATCATGCGAATGCCCAAAATCAGCAGCAAAATAAATGCCACCCAATGGTCATAATCCGCAATCAGGCTTTGAGCCGCACGTCCTGCCGCCCAGCCGATTAATGGGGTTATGGTTTCCACAATGCCAAAAATCATGGCGGTATAAAGAATGTCTTTGGCTGTGGCGTGTTTGGCGGCTGCGCCTTTGCTGATGGCGGCTGCAAACGCATCCATTGACATACTAAAAGCTAATAAAATAAGGGTAATGAGGCTCATGGCTTATTTTGAAATTTTTGAGTGGGCGGTATTATACCGTTTCAGGCTGCCTGAAAGAAGATTTGAGCTCAAAATCATCATCTAGCTGATATTTTGATGATGCTGAAGATTTCGCCTGAAAATTAACACATGCCCCTTGCATTTTCCTTTACAATAGCGGCATTCGTAATTTATTTATCATTTCACGAGATTCTTATCATGGCAAGAAAATATTTTGGCACAGACGGCATTCGTGGCGAAGTGGGTCAATTTCCCATTACGCCTGATTTTGTTTTGAAATTAGGTTGCGCGTTTGGTCGTGCTTTGATTAAGCATGAACATGGCAAACAACCTACTGTGATTATTGGCAAAGACACGCGCATTTCAGGTTATATGTTGGAAACGGCTTTGGTGGCTGGTTTGACGGCGGCTGGTGTGAATGTAGTGCAAACGGGCCCATTACCTACCCCTGGGATTGCGTATTTGACACGCGCTTTGCGTTTGGCAGGCGGCGTGATGATTTCGGCATCGCACAATGAATTTTCAGACAATGGCATCAAATTTTTCGCGGAAGGCGGCGTGAAATTAAGCGATGAAATGGAATTGGCGATTGAAGCTGAATTAGACAAGGAAATGTCCACCAATCCATCTATTAATTTGGGACGCGCTCGCCGTATTAGCGGTGCTGATGACCGCTATATTGAGTTTTGTAAATCCACTTTCCCAAGCAATATGGATTTGCGCGGTTTGAAATTGGTGGTGGATACGGCTCATGGTGCAGGCTATCATACTGCGCCTAAAGTGTTCCATGAATTGGGCGCAGAAGTAATTGAAATTGGTAATAATCCAAATGGTTTTAATATCAATGACAAGGTGGGCGCAACGCATCCGAAAACGCTTCAGGCTGCTGTGTTGCAAAATGAAGCGGATTATGGCATTGCGTTAGATGGCGATGGCGACCGTTTGATTATGGTGGACAGACACGGCGCGGTGTTTGATGGCGATAAGTTAATTTATATTGTTGCTAAAGCATTGTCGCAACAAGGGATTAATTTTGGTGGTGTGGTTGGCACGGTGATGAGTAATTTGGGCATGGAAAAGGCGTTGGCGGAACGTGGCATTCCATTTGGTCGTGCGAAAGTGGGCGACCGTTATGTATTGGAAATGTTGAAGCAACGCGGCTGGTGGTTGGGCGGTGAATCGTCTGGTCATATTTTGTGCATGGATAAGCATAATACGGGCGATGGCACGATTTCGGCGTTGCAAGTTTTGGCGGCGTTGAAAACGTTGGGACAGGATTTGAGCACGGCGGTAGATTGGCAGCCGTATCCGCAAACGATGATTAATGTGCGTTTGAAAAAGGGCTTTGATTGGCAAGCAGCATCTAAACAGGCTTTGGCGGCGGTAGAGAAGGAGTTAGGCGACCGTGGTCGTGTGGTGTTGCGTCCGTCTGGTACGGAGCCTGTGGTGCGTGTGATGGTGGAAGCGGAACAGGCAGCTTTGGCAGAGAAAAGTGCGCGATTGATTGCAGATTCTATTCAGGCGTAAAAGTTGTTTTTTGGGCTGCTTGAATGGGTTGTGTCATCAGGCAATCGTTCGGCTGCCACGGTTTGAAGCGTGGGTGCGGCGGCAAGACGCCGCGTTCCGCTTTTCAGGCTGCCTGAAAAATAAAAATAATGATGTCTTGAAATGGGATAAATTGTCCCCATTGGATAATTGACTGATTTTTTCTTGATATTTTGATAATGGGTTTTAAATTTTTATGCTGACTTTATTAGAAACGTTTTTCCAGCAATTTGGTTATGCCGCTGTGTTTTTTGTGCTGGTCATCTGTGGTTTCGGTGTACCGATTCCTGAAGATGTTACGCTGGTGGCAGGTGGGATTATTTCGGGCTTGGGCTATACGAATGTGCATGTGATGTTTGCGGTGGGTATGGCTGGGGTGTTGGTGGGCGATGGGATTATGTTTTTATTGGGTAAAACGTATGGGACGTCTATTTTGCGTTTTCGCCCTGTGGCAAAATTGATGCCGCCCAAACGCTACGCGCAAGTTCAGGAACAGTTTGATAAATATGGGAATCGTGTGTTGTTTGTGGCGCGATTTTTACCGGGGTTGCGGAGTCCGATTTTTTTGACAGCAGGCATGAGTGGTAAGGTGTCATTTTGGCAATGGCTGTTGATGGACGGTTTTGCGGCGTTGATTTCGGTGCCGTTGTGGGTGTATTTGGGGGATTTGGGCGCGACGAATCGGGATTGGTTGATGCAGAAGGTGCATCAATTCCAGCATGGTTTTATGGTGTTGATTGTGGCGGTGGTGATTGGTGTGGCGTGGTTTTGGTGGCGTAAACGTCAATCTTTGATGGCGCGTAAAAATGCGTTGTTGGCAAAACGTCGTGAGCGTTTGGAAGCCAGACGATTGAAAAAGCAAGAAAAATTAGAAAAGAAACAACAGCAAAAAAATTCACAAAATTCATCAGCGTAAATATTCAGGCTGCCTGAAACTGGGAAACGGTTTTCAGGCAGTTTTTATTGGTTGCAACATGGTCATTTAGAGTATTTAATTTATTGTGTCGCATTCTTATCAACATGATTGATTGTATTCGCTTATTATCCCCTGAAACACTTGAAAATATGGTAAACTGCAAGATGGCTTAACTGTATTTAACGATTTTTTAACCAGCAGATTATGCCTATTTATTTTTTCAATTTATTTTTAAATTAATTATTTTTACACACGGAAATAACCATGTCTCAATACGTTTTAAATATCACGCAAAATAATCATACCAAAACCGTTCATTTGGCGTCTAATCAGCAGACGTTGCGAGTGGCGGCAGCATCGGGGGCGCGTTATCAAATTTTAAACGCGCAAGGTATTTTGGTGATGCAGCCTAAAATGAAGGAAATGGGCGCAGATTTATGGGTGTTTTTAGACGGTCAGTCGGATACGGTGCCTGATATTATTATTGAAGGCTATGGTTATTTTTCGCCGATTGTCAATGATATGACTTTGATGCAGATGGATGCCACTTTGGCATTAACCAATACGCCATCTGCCATGCACTTAACCCCTGTTAATACGGCAAGTGTGCCTGATAGCACGGCATTATTAGCCAGTGAAGTGGGTTCTGCACCTACTGCCAGCACAGCTACGGTTGCAGAAACGGTGAGCAGCTCTACCGCCAGCACGGTTGCGGCGGAAACGACTGGTGCCGCCGCCAGTAGCACAGCAACCTCCACAGCATCATCTGGTACATTGAAACGTGTGGTAGGTGGTGCGTTGATTTTGGCGTTGATGGGCGGTGGCGGTGCAGCCATTGCCGCTGCAACGCGTGATGATGATGAAGATAATAATAACAGCAATACAAACACTCCAACCACACCAACCAATCCAACGACCCCAACCAATCCTGATGCCCCCGTTATTCAATTAAACGCGATAGCTGGCGATGATGTGATTAATGAAACTGAAGCCACCGCTACTTTTGCGATTTCAGGCAGCGTGAGCGGTGCGCGTGAAGGCGACGTGGTGCGCGTATTGGTGGATGGTCAAGTCATTGCCACAGGCTCGGTGGCAGCTAATGCGTTTAGCGTGGATGTTTCAGGCAGCACGTTAGCCAATGCCACGATTAAAAATTTGACGGTGGAAGTGATTGCAACCAATGAACAAGGCGGTCAAACCACAGGCAGCGTTGTGGCAAATTATGAATTCATCGAGTTGAACGCGCCCACCATTACATTAAATGCGATTGCTGGCGATAATGCGATTAATGAAACGGAAGCGGCTGCCAACATCACCCTTTCAGGCAGCGTGAGTGGTGCCAAAACAGGCGACCCAATTACGCTGACTTTAGGCAATTCGTCATTGGCAACCACAACGGTGTTGGCAAATGGTACGTTTAGCGTGAATGTTTCAGGCAGCACGTTAGCCAACGCCAGCACCAAAACGGTTACCGCGCAAATCACAACCAGCGATGCGTATGGCAATTCGGAAACTGCCAGCGCAGCACAATCTTACACCGTGCCAACATTAACCGCTCCCACCATCACATTAAACCAAATTACAGGCGATAATGTGATTAATCAAACGGAAGCGGCTGCCAACATTACTCTTTCAGGCAGCGTGAGTGGTGCTAAAACTGGCGACCAAATTACCCTGACTTTGGGCAATTCACCATTAGCAACCACAACGGTGTTGGCAAATGGCACGTTTAGCGTGAATGTTTCAGGCAGCACGTTAGCCAATGCCAGCACCAAAACA
>JBHARQ010000124.1:0-17987 GCA_041831015.1 Simonsiella sp.
AGCTTGCGAATAACGTTTGCCTTCTCCGCGTCTTTTATCAGGAATGGCTGAAAAATAGGTTTCTAGTGGTTGCATAGCTGGTTCAGTTGGTTTCAAAATTAAGCTGTATTTTACATTAAAAAAAGAACTTGGCAGGTCTGCTGGTTTTAGCGTGGGTGCGGCGGCAAGACGCCGCGTTCCCGTCAATATATCCGCTAACAATATTAAGAACCTAATTGTTCTTTGGTTAGCAAAATGCGGCGTGTGCCGTTGCTTTCGGCTGGGGAAATCACGCCTTCGTCTTCCAGTAATTGCATTAAGTTGGCGGCGCGGTTGTAGCCAATTCGTAGATTGCGTTGCAATGATGAAATCGATGTTTTGCGTGAAGTGACCACAAATTCAACCGCTTGCCCAAATAGTTCATCTTTATCAGATTGAACTTTATTTGCTAAATCAGGCGGTAAGAATTGTGAATGTTCCAGCAAGGCTTCGCCTGTGAGCAAGCCTTCCACATAATTGGGTTCGCCTTGCGCTTTGATAAAGGACACGACTTGATGCACTTCATCATCGCTGACAAACGCGCCTTGTAAACGCGTTGGCGTGGCATTACCTGGTTGTAGAAACAGTAAATCGCCATTTTTCAGCAAATCTTCTGCGCCCATTTGGTCTAAAATGGTGCGGCTGTCAATTTTGCTTTGTACGGTAAACGCCATGCGTGTGGGGACGTTGGCTTTAATTAAGCCTGTAATCACATCAACGCTGGGGCGTTGGGTGGCAATAATCATGTGCATCCCTGCGGCGCGTGCTTTTTGGGCAATGCGTGTGATTTGGGTTTCCACCGCTTTTTTCTCGGTCATCATCAAATCGGCTAATTCGTCAATGACAATGACGATTTGTGGCAAGACTTGCAATGGTTCAGGCGTTTCAGGGGTTAAGCTGAATGGGTTGGCAATCGGTTCGCCTGCATCAATGGCAGCCTGAACTTTGGCATTGAAACTCGCCAAATTTCGCACGCCCAAGTGCATCATGGTACGGAAACGTTTTTCCATTTCCGCCACACACCAATTCAGCGCATTACCTGCCTCTTTCATATCGGTAACCACAGGGCAAAGCAGATGCGGAATGCCGTCATAAACGGATAATTCGAGCATTTTCGGGTCAATCATAATAAAGCGCACTTCTTCAGGTTTCGCTTTGTATAAGATGGACATAATCATGGCATTCACGCCCACGGATTTACCCGAACCCGTCATACCACCCACCAATAAATGGGGCATTTTCGCCAAATCGGCGATGGTCGCGCCACCAGCGATATTCACACCCAGCGCAACGGTTAATTTGGACGCGCTGTCTTTAAACAAGTGATTGCTTAAAATATCGCGCAATAAGACTTCGCGGCGATGTTCATTCGGCAATTCAATGCCCATGGTGTTTTTGCCTACAATGGTTTCCACCACGCGCACCGATTGCACCGCCATAGAACGCGCCAAATCTTTGGATAAATTGACAATTTGACTGCCTTTCACGCCTTTATCCAAGCGCAATTCGTAGCGTGTAATCACGGGCCCACAAATCGCATCGGCAATTTCTACTTTGATGCCAAATTCGGCTAATTTTTCTACAATCAAATTACCCGTTGGCAACAGCATTTCCAAAGTGGTTTCCACTTCAGGGCTGGCATTTTCGCGCAATAAATTGACGCTCGGCAAACGATACACGCCGTCTTCCAGCACTTCATCGCTGTCTGACCAGTCGGTGTCGGGCGATGATTCATCCGTTTGAGCAGATGGTGTTGATTGTTTGCGCTTATCTTGTTTAAACACTTGGCGCGTGGCATCCAGTAAACGGCTGCTGACGCCTTGTTTTTTGGATTTGCTCTGGCGTTTTTTGCCATTATTGTCTGATGATTCTGCTGCTTTTTTATCAGATTTCTCAGATTGCGTATCAGATGGGCTGGATGGTTTATCGGCTGATTTGTTTGCTTTTTTGCCCATTTTCAGGCTGCCTGAAAGTTTTTGCAGCCATGGTTGTTTGATTTGGACATTGCTGGTACTGGGTGCAATCGTGTCGCCTGTTTCGGCTGGGGGTTGATTGCGTTCTAATAAATAATCCAGTTGCTGTTTGCCTTTTTGCCATAATTGCACGGCTAATTCACGATAGGAAAATTGCACCAACAATTTCATCCCCACCGCAATCAACACCACCAAAATAAACAAACTACCGCCCTTGCCCAAATACATGGTAAACGCTTCAGTCGTCATCGCGCCGACCCAACCGCCAGCGTCTTGTTGCAGCACATGATTGAGTTTGCCCAACAATAGCAAACGTTCCACCATCGGGCTACAAAACAAAATCATCCCCAAACCCACGCCAAACAGCAAAAAACTATGTGCATCGCCATCGCCACTACGGAAATGACGATACAACCACACAAACGCCGCCACCACCAACCACCAAATTGACAAACCCAACCCATAATAACCCGTATCCGCTAAATACGCACCAATCAAACCCGCACGATTATGCACTTCCACCGTGCTGGGAATGCCACGCCAAAAAGACGGGTCTTGCACATTAAACGTTGCCAATGCCAACGCAATCAAGCCCGCCAAACCCAAAACCAACACCCAAATCGCCCCTTGCAACACATTTTGATACTTTTTGGCTGGCGAAACAGCAGGCGCAGCAGGGGTTGCTACACTGCGAATCGCTTCCGAATGTTCGGCTTTGCGTTTCACAGGGACGCGTTTTTTAGGGGTGGGGGTTTGCAGTTTTGGGCGAGCGGGTTGCGCTTTCTTTTCTTTCTTTTTGGGGTCGGACATGGCGGCACATCACAATTCAAAACAGTTAAAATCGGCTGCCTGAAACAGAGAAAAACCTTCAGGCAGCCTTTAAAAGGGAATGACAAAATGAATTTTTATTATAACGGATTTTATGGCGAATTTTAAGGGGTAGAGACAGCCTTTACCTGATTTATAATTGAGCAAAATAAACAGCGTAACAATCTGTTGTACAAAAATAACCAATATTCATAAAATGAAAAGAAAAGCTCAACATTAAATCGATTTTCAGACTGCCTTTCAGTACACGATAAAAATGGAGCGGCGACGGCTCGTCGCCATTTTTCAAATACACCACCAATTTCATTTTGATGAAATTCAGTAAATTGGCGACGAGCCGTCGCCGCTCCATGTGGTATTGTTAAATTTTATTGTGTACCAAAAGGTTGCCTGAAAAATAGATTACAATATTTTGACGGGGAACGCGCGTCTTGCCGCGCACCACGCTTTTAGGTGGGTGGCACGGAACGATGGGTTCTCCGTAGATACGGTCGGTCGGATTCTTGAATCCAACATTTTCGTAAAATCAAAGTTCGCGTAGGTACGATTAGGCGTAAGCCGTAATCGTACGAATGGTGTGTGAAATTTCAAAGCATCATTCGTACGGTTACACTATCGCTAACCGTACCTACGAAGAACGCGCTGTAGATAGAAAGATAGAATTAAATTCCGAGTTTATTTATTAGATAACAAAGGAAAAGTTAGAAATGTGTACCCAAAATGACATTTTTTACAAATATAAACCGTTAAGCGAATCTTTTAATTTTCTTTATTGTATAAATGGTTTAAGCAATCCTGAAAAAACAATTAAAAAATTGCTTTAATATTTTGTACCGAGACGGATATTTTTTGCTAGCAGTTAAAAAAGTTTTGCAAGATTACGGAGAATTTTCAACAGATGGCTGTTATTGGTACTATCCAGATTTAAATAGTCCTTTTGATGAAGACCATTTTGATGGAGTTAAATTTGCTGTAGGTTTTAATGACCCTAACTATACTGTTTATGTATCAGAAGCAATTTGTTTTAAATATGCAAAACAAGCATGTGAAAAATTTTCTGAATTTCATCCTGAATTTAAAGAATATCTTGAAATTTTAATTAAAAACTGGAAACCATTAACTAAACTTGCATAAATCGGATACAAAAATCCAAATTACCACGAATTATCACTACAGGCGCAGTTTGCGTAGGTACGATTAGGCGTAAGCCGTAATCGTACGAATGTGTATGAAATTTCAAAGAATCATTCGTACGGTTACGCTATCGCTAACCGTACCTACGAAGAACGCCCCATTCCGCGCCACCACCCAAAAGCGTGAGTGCGGCGGCAAGACGCCGCGTTCTGGCAAATCAATCGCTGGCTTTATTTGGCTAATTCGCCATCAACGGTTTGATATAAATCTTTGAAATTGGGCTCACCGACAAATTGTTGCAAAATCTGTCCGCGTTTATTCAGCAAAATGCTGGTGGGATACAATTCGTTTTTGATGAATGATTTGGTAACGGTTTTGTTTTCATCAAACATCACATCAAACGGTAATTGTCGTTGTTTGACATACTCTTGCACGCTTGCTAAAGGGTCAATCGGCACGGCAATGGCGAGAATTTGGAAATCTTTGCCTTGATAATCTTGCGACATTTTGACCAATTTGGGCATTTCGCTCACGCAACCAGGGCAGGACGGATACCAGAAATTGATTAAGGTAACTTTGCCTTGCAAACGGTCGTTATTGATGGGTTGCCCTTGCAAATTGTTCAATGCAAACGCAGGCGCAGCAGGACGTGAATCGCCCAATACGATAAAACCGACCAAAGCCGCAATCACGACGGCTAATAAGATGCCAAGCGATTTTTTCATGTGTTTTCCTTTTTTATCAGTTGGTTAAATGATTCAATTAAATGTTCAGGCAGCCTGAAAACTTTGCCTTGTTGTGTGGGCATGAGTGTGATGGTGGCTTGCGCGGCAATTTTCAGGCTGCCTGAAATGCGTACCACTTGTCGCAACACGATTTGGCGCGATTGTACCGACAGCATTTCGGTGTCAATTTGTAGCACATCATCATGCACCGCCGCGTGGCGATAGGCAATGTCAATGTGTGCCACCACGAGTTGAATTTGCCGCAAAATATCGTGTAAATTCAATTCTCGGAAATAATGCCAACGTGCTTGTTCTAAAAATTCTAAATACCGCGCGTTGTTCACATGACCGTAGCCGTCTAAATGGTAATTGTGAACGCGCAAAAGGTGGGGTGTGATATTCATAGGCTCAATAAAAACATCACGCCATTTCGCAAAAAACGGCGTGATGACGATGATGGATTAATTTAATTCCAATGGTGCAAATGGTTCGCGTTCCACAGGTTCTTCTGCCAAATCGGTTACGATGCTGGAAATTTGCACATCAAACCATTCCCCGAAAATATCGGGATGCAAATCAGGCCACAATGCCTCATCTTCACACCAGTCTGCCAATTCCGCCGCGAAAATGGTTGCCACACGCGCCTCCACTTCGTCCCAAACTTCATCTACATTTTGACAGGCAGGAATGAGATAGGAATTGGCATCTTCTTGCAATTCTTCCAATGTCAAGCCGTCCAAATCTGTGTCGGGTAACTCGTTGAGCCATAACCAAAATGGTTCGCGTGGTTGCACGATAATCACGCTGCGATTGATTTCATACATGGTGTGGATTCCTTTAGCTGAAGTTTCAGGCTATCTGAAATTTAAATTATTCATAATCATATCATAAATCAGGAGACTGATATTGCCAAATTTGTTGTGAAAATGGCGATGTCTCTGTCTCTTTTTCGTTAAAATTAATCGTGTTATTAAATGGTTGGAAATGTTGTTTGGTTTTTACATTGGGCGCAGTTGGTTGGGCGGTTGGGGTGGTGGTTTCTACAGCCGATGTTTCGGGGTCAATCAGTTCATCAATATCCACATCATCTTGATTTTTCAAACCCACTTGTTTGTTACGCGCACTCATGTAAACGTTGCGAATATAAGCATATTTATCAGGAATTTGTGATTTTTCCACCATGTCAGTCATGGGTAAATAGCGAGCACGTGTGTCCACAGCAGTTGCGCCTCGCAAGGCATAACGGGCAATTTTGTCATGAATAATCGCATTTTCAACAGGATAAACGCTTACAATCGCGGTTCCCAAACTGTCGCGCACCGTAGAAGGCCCTGCTAATGGGAACACAAAATAGTTACTCTTTTTCCAGCCCCAAGATGCAAAGGTATCGCCCAATGTATTTTTATTATTGGGAATGCCCTCTTTATCGGCAATATTAATCAATCCGCCCAAACCCACAGTGGTATTGACGGTAACGCGCACCAAATCGGTACCCGCTTTGTTCAAATCGCCGCGCAACACGTTGCTGCCAAAGCTGACCACATCGCGCAGATTATCCACAAAATTGCTCACGCCTGTTCGTGCCACTTGGGGAACGACTTTTTCATAACCACGCGCGATGGGTTTCATCACATATTGGTCGGCTTTGTCGTTGAATTTGAACATGGCGCGATTGTAGGATTCGTATGGGTCATCGGGGTTACGCTCGGCAACGCTGGCGCAGCCACTCAACATCAGTACGCCCACCAATACATAAACTGATTTTGTTTTCATAACAGAGACTTTCATCATTCTTCGGTGGCTTGTTGCCATTCGTCTAAAGTGGTTAATTCGTATAATTTTGCCAACGTATGCACCGATTCAGGCACGTTTACCCATTTCAGGCTGCCTGAAACATTTTCTCGCAATGCCGTGAGCAATAACGAAATACAAGCAGAATCAGCCCGAACCACCTCGCTCAAATCAACGCGATGAACTTCGGGCTGCTGACATAATTGTACGAACTGCTTAAATTCTTGGCGGGTCAGCGTTTGCACACTGACCATGCCACGAATTTTCAAGCAGTCATTATCAATGACCATTTGCATTATTTTTTACCAGTTTGTACTTTCAAATCAGCGATTAAGCCGTCAATACCTTTTTTCTTAATCGTGTTACGAAAATCGACTTTGTAGCCATCAATCGGGCTAACGCCTGCAAACGTCGCGTTGTAAATACGGAATTTGCCACCACTTTGACGCGTCATAAATTCAGCATCAATCACTGGTTTGCCCACAGGCATGATTTTGGCTTTCACAATCACGGAATTACCACGTTTGATAGCGGTGTCAGATACCACCACTTTTGAACCTTTGTAAGCAGACATGGCTTGCGTGTATTGCGTAATCAAACGCTCTTTAAACAATGAAACCAGTTGTGATTTTTGTGCAGGCGTTGCCGTTTTCCATGGCAAACCGATTGCCAAAGCCGTCATGCCTTCAAAATCAAAATAAGGCGCAGCGTAAGCTTCGGCTTGGCGAATCACTTGCGCGTTATTTTTGCCATTGGCTTGGTTCAAAATTTTCATCACTTCTACCGAATTATTGCGAACTTGTGCAACGGCAGCAGGATTGGCAAATGCCATGCTTACGCTCATCACGCCAATGCTTAATGCGGTGAAAATTGCAGATTTTTTCATGTTTGTGTCTCTTTCATAAAGATGGTTGCTTGGTTGAATCGATGGTTCAGGCTGCCTGAAAAATCATTGTGCGCCTGATAACCATATTATCTTTTTAAATATTTTTAAATATTGTTTAAATTTATTGGCTGGCGGCGGCAGGCGCTACGCTATCGTCTTTTTTGCCACCCATGTTTGCCATAAATTGGCTAATGAGATTTTCTAATACCATCGCGGAACTGGTTTCCGTAATCGTATCACCTTCATTTAACATGGTTTCATCACCGCCTTGTACCAAACCGATGTACTGTTCGCCCAATAAACCTGACGTTAAAATTTGTGCGCTCACATCGCTGCTGAATTGGTATTGCTTTTCCAATTTCAAGGTTACTTTGGCTTGAAACGTTTGTGGGTCAAGCGCAATGTTTTCTACGCGTCCCACAATCACACCTGCTGCACGGATGGGTGCATTGGCTTTCAAACCGCCAATATCGCTGAATTCAGCATACAAAGCATAAGTCGGGCTGCCTGAAAATCCACCTTTACCGCCCGCCACACGAAACGATAACACCACCAATGCCGCCATGCCCAACAATACAAATGCACCGACCCAAAATTCTAAAATACCTTTTTTCATAAGAATAACCTATTATTCTGTAAACATAAATGCTGTTAAAATAAAATCCAAAGCCAGTACGGTTAAAGCAGACGATACCACTGTACGGGTGCTGGCACGCAAAATCCCTTCCGCAGTCGGGCGACAATGAAAACCTTGATACACCGCAATCAGCGACA
This sequence comes from Simonsiella sp., assembly GCA_041831015.1. Taxonomy (GTDB): domain Bacteria; phylum Pseudomonadota; class Gammaproteobacteria; order Burkholderiales; family Neisseriaceae; genus Simonsiella. The sequence goes on from JBHARQ010000124.1 coordinate 8,130, forward strand.
CTGCCACACCAAAGACCGCCGATTTAATTAAGCCATTCAAGACATCATACGAAAACGTCATGCTCTTTTGCATATTCGACCAATACACGCCCGAATCCAAACCCAGCCATTCCACGCCCACCAAATAGCCGCCCCAAATTCCCGACACGTTAAAAATGCTCGCCAACAACGGCATACAAATCACACCTGCCCAAAAACGTGGCGCAACCACACGGGCAACAGGATTGATTGCCATCACATTCATGGCTTCTAATTGTTCGGTGGTTTTCATTAAACCAATTTCGCTGGTCATTGCACCGCCTGCGCTGCTGGCAAATAAAATCGCTGCCAACACAGGCCCTAATTCACGCAATAACGATGCTGCCACCATAAACCCCAGCACATCTGCCGATTTAAATTTGGCTAATTGCGTGTAACCTTGCAAACCCAATACCATGCCCACAAATAAACCCGACACCGCAATAATCAGCACGGATAACACACCCGAAAAATACATCTGCCGAATGGTTAAGCGGGGACGCAATATCACTTGAGGCAACAGCGAAATAATCTTGATTAAAAACAAGGTATTTGCACCCAGCAAACGAATAAACGTCAGCGTTTTGCTACCAATATTTTGAATAAAATTTACCATAAATCAATACTTTATATTTTCAGGCTGCCTGAAAGATGATTATTCATCAATCAAACCATAATCAAATGCCAAATCATCTTGTAAATAACCAAACCGCCGTGTTTCAAAATAATCAATAAATTGAGCGCGTGGTTTCAATTTCATTTCTTGCCCACAATAGGCACGAATGGCATTTGCCATTTCGGTATGATGTGGCACATCAGCATGTTTTGCCAAATAATCCAGCGTTTCTTGCAAACCAAAGCCGAGCGCGATTTCGGTATCCACCATATATTGTTCTGCGCTGCCATAAGCAAATTTGCACGCATACAGAACCAACATATCGTTCCAATCCATATACTTATACAGCATAAACGCGGCTAATGCGGTTTCCTTGCTGATGTCAAAACCCAGCTCAAAACATTTCCCATTTTCGCGTAACAACCAACGAATCAACGGCTTATCAGCTTCACAAAAATCGTCTGACAAGGCAAGCAGTAATTCAATGCGTTCACGATTGTGGTCATCGTACACATTCTCATCATTGGGATAAGTGATGGGGCTAAAAGCAAATGGCGCTAATGCCACTTCATCAATTTGCTGACGACAACGCTCAATCACTTGACGATATTGTGCATAATTAGGCACATACGTTTTGGGCGTTACATCAATCATCGCGCATCCCCCGATGGTGTCGCGCTGGGCGGCGGCAAAGGCGCAGAAGGCGCATATTTACCAAATAAATCTTGTTGCAAGCCCATTTTGGCGGTGTAGCGGAATGGCACAGGTCCTGTTGGCGAACCTGAAATAAACTGTTGAATCCAAGGCGAATTAGATTCCAACATTTCAGCAGTCGTGCCTGAAAACATGATTTCGCCACGCGCCAAAAAAATCACTTGGTCAACCACCATCAAAGATTTGGCAATATCATGGGTAACCATCACGCTGGTAGAATGCAAGGCTTTGTTAATACGATGAATTAATTCAGAAATAATCCCCAATGAAATCGGGTCAAGTCCTGTAAACGGCTCATCATACAACATCAATTCAGGGTCTAACGCAATCGTCCGCGCCAACGCCACGCGCCGCGCCATACCACCTGATAATTCAGACGGCATCAAATCTTCCGTACCACGCAAACCAACAGCATTGAGTTTTAATTTCACCAAATCGCTAATCACACGTTCGGGCAATTTGGTTAATTCACGCATCGGAAACGCCACATTGTCAAACACCGACAAATCGGTAAACAATGCACCTTGCTGGAACAATACGCCCATACGGCGGCGATATTCGTATAATTCGCTGGCGGAAAAGGTTGCCAAATCACGCCCTTTAATCAAGACCTTGCCAGCCGTTGGCTGTAATTGCCCTGTTATCAAGCGCAACAATGTGGTTTTGCCGCTTCCCGAGCCGCCCATAATCGCCGCGAATTTGCCTTCTTCAATTTTAAAATTCACATTTGACAAAATCTGGCGGTCATCGTATGCAAACGCGAGATTTTGACATTCAATAAAGGGAACTGTCATGTTTCACACACAGGCAGGCTGCCTGAAAAAAGGTTAATCAAATCATAAAATCAGATGTATTTGCGATGCAAGAGAGACTACTTGTTTTAACGCAGCCTTGCATAGCGTTACATGAATGTTGTATTTTTGCCAATTTATTAAAAGGCGGCTGTCAGGATAGTGAATGTACCGAAAGGCAGCCTGAAATGGATTTTACCATTTTCAGGCTGCCTGAATATTGATTATTTATTCAGCAGCGTCATGCGTTTTTTCGCCACCCATCCGACACACCAGCACGCCCAATTCATACAACAAAATCATCGGCACCGCCAGCATGATTTGCGACAACACATCAGGCGGCGTAAAAACAGCCGCAATAATAAATGCCGCCACAATGACATAGGGACGCGCCGCTTTCAGCGTCGCCAATGGGACGACCCCCATACGGTTCAGCAACACCACCGCGACAGGCACTTCAAAAGTCATCCCAAACGCCAAAAACATGGTCAAAATAAACGACACATATTTATCAATATCGGTCGCCATGCTCACGCCCATTGGTGTCATGCCTGCAAAGAACTTAAACACCACAGGAAACACCAAAAAATAACAAAACGCCATACCCGCCGCAAACAAACTCACACTTGAAATAATCAACGGCGCAATCAAACGCTTTTCATTTTGATACAAAGCAGGCGCAACAAATGCCCAAATTTGATACAACGTATTGGGCAACGATACCAAAAATGCCGTCATCAACGCCACCTTAATCGGCACAAAAAACGGCGCGACCACATCCGTGGCAATCATACTCGTATTATCAGGCAATACCGACATCAACGGTTTGGCTACAAACGCATAAAGCGGTTGAGCAAATGGCACAATCGCCACAAAACACACGCCAATCCCCACCACCGCCCATACCAAACGGCGACGCAATTCCAATAAATGCTCAATTAAAGGCTGCGCTTGTTCCGTCATTTCACTCATTTTCGCATCCTTAATTTGGGCGCAGGACGATGACGTGGACGCATATCCCGTTTACGCGACATCGCCTGTTTTTTCAAAGATTTCACTTGCAAGCCTGTGATGGGCGCGAGATGAGCAAAATCATCATTCAGGCTGCCTGAATAAACAGATTGCCCCTGTTCATCTACACCAAAATCCGCAGGCGTTCGCTGTTCGGGCAAACGCTCCCACGGTTGAATTTTATCAGCTAATTCACGGCTTTCGTGTTGAACCTGTTGTTCCACTTCACGCAAATCATCACGAATTTGCTGTGCGGTTTGCTCCACATCCTGCTTGATTTTGGTTAAATCCGCGTAATCTGCCTGCGCTGCCAGCTCACTTTTCACACCAGCCGCCATACGCTGAATTTTGCCAACCCATTCACCGACAAATCGCGCGACTTTCGGCAACCGTTCAGGGCCCAACACAATCAACGCCACCACGCCCGCCAGCATCATTTCCGTAAAACTGAAATCAAACATGATTATGCAGATTTATCCGTATCAGATTTGCTGGATTGGTGTTCAATCACATTGTCATCTTTTTTCGCATTTTCAGGATTGGAGCCTTTTTCCAAGCCTTCTTTAAAATCATGTACTGCGCCACCCAAATCTTTGCCCACATTACGCAATTTTTTCGTACCAAACACCAAAACCACAATGACTAAAACGACAATCCAATGCCAAATAGAAGTTAAACCCATGATTTGATTTCCTTATCAATAATTATTAAATGTTCAGGCTGCCTGAAAACCCATTTCCATTAAACAGGTTTGCCCATAATATGAATGTGCAAATGGAATACTTCCTGACCACCACCTTTGCCCGTATTAATTTGCGTTTTAAAACCATTATGCAAACCTGCTGTTTTGGCAATTTCAGGCACTTTCATCATCAATTTGCCCAATAAAGCCTCATGTTCAGGCTGCGCGTGAGCGAGTGAATCAAAATGCACTTTTGGAATCAACAATAAATGCACAGGCGCAGCAGGATTGATGTCTTTAAAACACAACATCTCATCATCTTCATACACCACGCTGGCAGGGATTTGTTTATCAATGATTTTACAAAAAATACAATTTTCCATAGTGGTTCCTTTTCGGTCGCCTGAAACGTCAAAAATGCTTATTTTAATTTAAAACAGATGGTGTGTGTTGAGATTTTGTGGATGGTTGTGGATTGCCTAAAATGTTATTCAATGTAGTTTAATTTAATTTGATAAATAATGATGATAATAGAAAATAGTCTCTTTTTGATAGAAAAACACATTTTTCCATTGCTCATAAGCTGTATTTTAAAATAAAAAATAGTATAATATCAATATATAATCATAAATTACAAGGAGCAACAAAAATGAAATTATTATTGCAAATCACGCAAAATGGTTTAACACACACCCTGCCATTAAATCCCAGTTTGCCATTGGAATTGGAAGCGCAAGCCGATGCTCAATATCAAATCATTGATGCAGAAACAGGGCGTGCGGTTGATGATGTGATGGTTATGGAACAAAATGGCGAATTGCATTTCGTGGTGGAAAATCGTACTCATTTGATTTTATATAATTATTCACCTCATCATGCGTCTGTTTCTGAAGTCTTACCTGAAATGACGACACCTAAATTAGCCAGCACGGTAGGCACTTCCACATCCAAAATGGGATTGCTATTGGGAGGCATGGCAACGCTTGGTGGGGCGGTCGCATTGGCAAGTGGTGGTCAAGGCAATTCAAACGATGCGCCTTCTGAAACCACTTCAACTGATGCCCCTACCACCGACCAAGCCATCAGTCATCAAAACAATCAAGCCAATTCATCGCCTACAAACAGCACAACAAACAACACATCGGCAACGATACCTCATCAAAGCCCAAGCAATCAAACCGATGTTGCGTCTGAAATCAAAACGGCTAAAGGCGAAAGCGTGAAAGCCGAACCTTTGCCCGAAGGCAAGCTACCTGAAATTGAAACCGCAAAAGGCACAAGCGTCAAAGCCGAGCCTTTGCCCGAAGGCAAGTTACCCGACATTGAAACCGCCAAAGGCGAAAGTGTGAAAGCCGAACCTTTACCCGAAGGCAAGTTACCCGATATTGAAACCGCCAAAGGTGAAAGCGTCAAAGCCAAACCTTTGCCCGAAGGAAAATTGCCCGATATTGAAACCGCCAAAGGCACAAGCGTGAAAGCTGAACCTTTGCCCGAAGGCAAGTTACCCGAAATTGAAACCGCAAAAGGCGAAAGTGTAAAAGCCGAACCTTTACCCGAAGGCAAATTACCTGAAATTGAAACGGCAAAAGGCACAAGCGTAAAAGCTGAACCTTTGCCCGAAGAAAAGCTGCCTGAAATTGAAACTGCCAAAGGCGAAAGCGTGAAAGCCGAATCTTTGCCCGAAGGTGTGTTACCCGATATTGAAACCGCTAAAGGTACAAGCATTAAAGCCGAACCTTTGCCCGAAGGCAAGCTGCCTGAAATTGAAACAGCTAAAGGCGAAAGCGCCAAAGCCGAGCCGTTGCCCGAAGGCAAGTTACCCGATATTGAAACCGCTAAAGGCGAAAGCGTGAAAGCTGAACCTTTACCCGAAGGTGTGTTACCCGATATTGAAACCGCCAAAGGCGAAAGCGTCAAAGCCGACCCTTTACCCGAAGGCAAGTTACCCACCACGCCCCCTGCCCCAACCGAAGAAACCGCACAAATCCGCCTAGTTGAAATCAACCATGCGGACGCGACCCAAACCATTCGCATTACGGGTAAATTTGAATTGGACGGCATTTTTGCCAAATTCAAAAATCCGCAACAGTTGGAAGGCATTACGCTCAAAATTGGCGATAAACAATACACGGCTGGCATTGATAAAACCAATCAAACTTTCTATACCGATATTCCGATTGCCGATATTGAAAGTTTGAAAGGTCAAGCGATTGAGTATGAAATCGCGCATTTGCCAATCTATGAAGAACCGCGTTACCAAGACCGTGAACGTGGCTACAAATTATGGGCGTTTGAACACACCAAACCCACCGCCAAACACGTTATTTTGGACGACCACCCCCTATTAACGCAACGCGATGGCGACCAATATCGCATTCAAAACGATGTGTCGTTTGAACCGCAAGCGACTTTGCGTGGCACGGTGTCGGGTACGGCAAAAGTGGGCGATTTGGTGCAAGTGCAAATGGGCGAACATCGCTACGAAACTCATGTTCAAGAAGGCAATACGTTTGAATTGCAAGTCGCAGAAACGGCATTGTTGGCGCACCAAGGTCAGCCGATTGTAGCGACTTTGCACGCCAACGATGTTTCAGGCAGCCTGAAAACCGTGCAACACCAAACCGAATACAGCACCGCGCCTATTACTGATGGCGCATGGGTTGCCAAATTTGATACTGCCGTTGCCGAACCTGCCTATTTTATTCGCGGAATTGACAGCCGATTTGCATGGGGCTTTTTAAGCCGTCATCAAGTTGGGCAAGACCACACCACGTTGAAATATTATTTATTTGACGCGGAACGAGAAAATGTAACCAATGGCAATATTGTCAGCTTTACCGAACAAAATCACACCATTTTAAAAACACAGGTATTGGATTTAATTAGCAAATACGCCAATATCACGTTTGAGCAACATTATGGATTGCCAGGTACAGACGTTACCTTTTATATGCAAAACATTACCTACACCCCAGGGCGTTCGGTGTATGGTAGCGAAGTGGGCTTCTCTAAATACACGTTCCAAGAAGGCGGACGCACATTAGACAGCCCCAAAGGTTTCCACATTGCCGCGCATGAATTCATGCACACCTTGGGCGCGAAACACCCACACGAAGACGTGATTACGCTGAAACCCGACCAAGAAGATTTATATGGTTTAACCATTATGTCGTATCAACTGGGTTCGGGCTATGAATTCAGTACGCCTTATCGTGATTTGCGGATTTTTGACTTGGCGTATTTGCATTACCGCTATAACGTCAATCCGAATACCCGCGCTGGCAACGATGTTTACACCTTTAAAAATTTCAACCCCCATTCCGTAGATGGCGACATTTACATTTGGGACGGCAGCGGTGTCGATACGTTTGACGCGTCTGCCGAAAAACAAGGCGTAACCGTGGATTTAACCCCTGGGTCGTGGATTTATTCGGGCGAAAAAGCCAGCAATTTGGTCATGACATCGCACAGCTTGTACAGCAACCATGATTATTTTGACAAAGGTCATTGGGTGCAATTTTTGCCCAACGAACAAGTAGAAGGCTATCAAGCCACTTTTGCCAAAGGGCAAGCCTTTATCGGCTACGGCACGCAAATTGAAAACCTGATTGGTTCAGACCATGCCGACACCTTAACAGGCAATGTTGCCGACAACGCCATTTACGGCAGAGCGGGCGATGACACCATTCGCGGTGGCGCAGGCAATGATTACCTAGACGGCGGTTCAGGCAGCGACCATTTGCATGGTGGTTTGGGCAACGATATTTTTGTAGTGCAACAAGATGGCGACCAAGTACACGAATTGGCAAACGAAGGCACAGACACCGTTCACGCCTACATCAATTACACCTTGGGCGAACATGTGGAACATTTGAGCCTATTTGGTTTGGCAACCACCGCCACAGGCAACAGCGAAAACAACACCTTGCGCGGTAACGCCTTGGACAACACCTTAAACGGCATGGATGGCAACGACCGCCTAGACGCAGGTGTCGGCAACAACACCTTAACAGGCGGAAACGGTCAAGATACCTTTGTATTCAGCAGTTTATTGGACGGTGGCGTGGATACCGTAACCGATTTCAATACCGCCGAAGACAAAATCGCTTTGGCGCGTTCGGTGTTTACGGCTGTGAATGCAGACAATGTGTTGCAACAAATTGCCTACAACAGCGAAACAGGCGCATTGAGCTATCAATCGGTGCAATTTGCTACATTAAGCACGGGTTTGGATTTGCAAAATACGCATTTTGAGTTGGTGTAACACACGTTCAGGCTACCTTTTGGGAACGAAAAAACCCAAAAGGCAGCCTGAAAACAAAGTTTCGTTAAAACAAAGTTTCGTGAAAACAAGGTTACGGATATTTTGACGGGAACGCGCGTCTTGCCGCGCACCACGCTTTTGGGTGGGTGGCACGTTTGAGTTTTGCGCTCTGTGGTGTAGGTCGGGCATTTATGCCCGACAGAGTATTGAATTTGAAATGTGTCGGGCATAAATGCCCGACCTACGCGACTAAACAGTTTTACAAAAATGTGTATTGAATTTTTCAATCATATTTGCCTGCACCAAAGCGTGATGTAACTTATCAGAAAAGAAATATGAAGCATCTAATAATGGGTCATGCCATAAATCAACATTAGATTGCAATGCGTCTTTACTTACTTCTAAAGTCTGATTGGAAATATCACCATACCTAGTGTAAATTCCGCCTCCGTTCTGATAGGGTAGAAATTTAATAGCATCACTACTTTGTGGATAGGTTAAATATTGACGGTGTTCGCTTAAATTTAGAATATAAAATATTGCATCACTAAAAAGTTTTCCTGTTTCTAATTCATATATTTTGACAGGGATTAAATCAGTAGTTCCTAGACAAAACTGCTTGAAAATCTCAGCACAAGCTTGATTTAGTACAAGAGTTCCTTTAGCCCAAAAAACATATTCATTTTCTTTTGGAAATTCTTGAAAAGATGTTTCTAGCCATAGACTATCTGGAAAAATAGGCGGTTTTTTAAACTCTGTACCCGCTACAAGTGTTCGAAGAGCCTGCCACATTTTACTATTTTCATCTTTCAAAGCTTGATTATCTGGTTCTTTAATTAATTGCAGTTCATTGTTACGGTAAGTTTGATAATCAAAAACCCCGTCATAAGTAGAGCCTATTGAATAAACATTAATAAATTTATGACTCAATTCACTGAACCAAACATTTTTATCATTACTCATCTCTCATCCTCTCACACAATCTCAATCTTCAATGAAAACTCTCTTGGTGCATACGCACTAGTCGCGTAAGTCAGATACTTGTATCCAACATTTGTTTGATTTTACATGAAAATATCGGATACAAGTATCCGAACTACCGCCAATCATCACTACGGGCGCAGCGTGGGTGCGGCGGCGCAACGCCGCGTTCCCGTCAAAATAGCCGCAAACCTTTCAGGCTGCCTGAATTTATTTTTTCGCTGGACGCGTAGTCCTTTCAGGCTGTTTATTTTTAATCAAAATACGTTAAAATCGCTTTTTCTGTCCATTCTCTGTTATTGGAGTTTCTTATGCAATCAGACGTTCAAATCGCGCAATCTGCCGATATCAAACACATCAACGACATCGCTGCCAAAATCGGCTTATCCCCCGACCAATTAGAACACTACGGCAAATACAAAGCCAAAATCAATCCAGCCGATGCGTTTGCATTGCCGAAAAAACAAGGCAAATTGGTGTTGGTTACCGCCATCAATCCCACACCAGCAGGTGAAGGCAAAACCACCGTTACCATTGGTTTGACCGATGCACTCAATTACATCGGCAAACAAGCGGTGGTGGCGATGCGTGAACCGTCTCTGGGCCCTGTGTTTGGCGTGAAAGGTGGCGCGGCTGGCGGTGGCTATTCGCAAGTGTTGCCGATGGAAGACATCAATTTGCATTTTACAGGCGATTTCCACGCGATTGGCGCGGCAAATAATTTGTTGGCGGCAATGTTGGATAATCATATTTATCAGGGCAATACGTTGAATATTGACCC
>JBHARQ010000125.1:0-9607 GCA_041831015.1 Simonsiella sp.
ATTTATTTTGGACAGTAGTGCGCGTAGGCGGGAATCTATTTTCAAATTAAAGAAAATTATTTTGAAACAAAAGTTTGTATTGATTTAACTTGGATTCCCGCCTACGCGGGAATGACGATGTTTTTACTTTGTCGCATACCGAAAGGCAGCCTGAAAACACTTTGCGCTCTGTTATCTAAAACATGATGGCAGAGCGCGACTATTTTTGATTATTTTTTAAGGTTTTAAAATGAATTTAACTCCCTACCCCAAACCCACTTATCTGCAACGCGTGAAAATCGCGTGTCATTATTTATTGCCACAACTTGCCATCACACGCGTGGCAGGTTGGTTTGCCGATAAGCAATGGGGCGGTTTGACGCATTTTGTGATTGGGCAATTTGCGCGTGTTTACCAAATTAATTGGCAAGAATCCAAAAAATCTCAACCTTCTGATTTTACATCATTTAATGAATTTTTCACGCGTGAATTGAAAGACGGCGCACGTCCGATTGTTTCAGGCAGCCATGAATTGGCGTTGCCTGCTGACGGTCGCGTGAGCGAAAGTGGCGTGATTGACGATAACCGTTTATTACAAGCCAAAGGACATTTTTTCAGTTTGGAAACATTGTTGGCGAATGATGTGGAATTGGCAGAACAATTTAAAAATGGTTCGTTTTTAACCACTTATTTGTCGCCGCGTGATTATCATCGCGTGCATATGCCGTGCGCTGGGACGTTGCGGAAGATGATTTATGTGTCGGGCGAATTGTTTTCGGTGAATCCGTTTTTGGCGAATCATATTCCTGATTTGTTTGCGCGAAATGAGCGTGTGATTTGCGTGTTTGATACGGAATTTGGCACGATGGTGCAGATTTTGGTCGGCGCAACGGTAACCGCCAGCATGACGACTGTTTGGCATGGCGTGGTGAATCCGCCGCGTCATCACGGTGTGCGTGTGTGGGATTATCCAGCCGAAGGGGAAGGCGCGGTGCGCTTGGAAAAAGGCGCGGAAATGGGCGCGTTCCGTTTGGGTTCTACGGTGGTGAATGTGTTCCCTGCTGGCAAGGTGGCGTTGAATCCTGTTTTGCAAGCAGGTGCGCCCACTCAAATGGGAGCATTGCTGGGAACGGTGATAAGCGATTGATTAAAAATAAAGATGGCGCATGATTCATCTTGCGCCATCTGAAATGTGTTTTTTGAAGAGACCCACGTTTCGTGCCACAACTCAAAGAGTGGGTATGGCGGCGATACGCCATGTTCCTGTTTTCAAATGAATCATTTAAATTTGAAGAACGCGGCGTCTTGCCGCCGCACCCACGCTTTTGGGTTGGTGGCAGGCATTTGTTTTGGGTACTAGGATAAGATGGCTGGCACGTTTGCCGCGTCATCGCATTTCAATAATTGTTCGCGCACGGATTTGTCAGAAAATTTGCTGGCAAGATGGGACAGGATTTCTAAATGTTCGCCTGTTGCCTGTTCTGGCACGAGCAGCACAAATACTAATGATACGGGCTGATGGTCAGGCGCATCAAAATCAATCGGTTCTGCGGTGCGTACAAACGCCGCGGTAACCTGCGATACATTCGCATGACGACCGTGTGGAATGGCAACGCCGTGTCCCAGCCCTGTTGAGCCCAGTTTTTCACGCGCAAATAGGCAATCAAACACATCGGTTTGTGATAAACCACTTTCGGTTTCAAGCAGCTTGCCCACTTCTTCAAAGAGGCGTTTTTTGCTGCTGACTTCTAAATTCAAAACAATGTGGGAAATGGGTAAGATTTCGCCGATAGCATTCATGGTGAGTATGACTTGTGAGTGAGTTAAGCCGAAATTCTAACGCTGCTTTACATTTATCTCAATAGATAATCGCGTTTCTTTACATTTCAGACTGCCTGAACGGGGCAAAATGTGTCAAAATTTGTTGATGTGTTTGAGTATTCATTTTTGCTGAAACCAATATAAAATCTTATAATACGCGTGTTTTTAATATTTCAGGCTGCCTTTGAGTACACGACAAAATAAAAACTTCGTCATTCCCGCGAAGGCGGGAATCCATTTTCAAATTAAAAAAACTTATTTTTAAACAAAAATTTGTGTTGTTTCAACTTGGATTCCCGCCTACGCGGGAATGACGGCATAGTTATTTTTCAGGCAGCATTTCAAAAAATGTCGTGTACTCAAAGGCTGCCTGAAAATTCCACACGAAAGTAAAATCAATGAATATTCAAATTATTAATCACCCACTGGTGAAACATAAATTAACTTTAATGCGTGAAGCAGATTGCAGCACGGGCAAATTCCGCACCTTAACCAAAGAATTAGCGCGTTTGATGACTTATGAAGCCACGCGCGATTTTAATGTGGAAACTTATGAAATTGACGGCTGGTGCGGCAAAATTCAGGGTGAGCGTATTAAGGGCAAAACGGTTACAGTTGTGCCGATTTTGCGTGCTGGCTTGGGGATGTTGGATGGGGTGTTGGATTTGATTCCGAGCGCGAAAATCAGCGTGGTCGGTTTGCAACGCGATGAAACGACTTTGCAGCCTGTATCGTATTTTGAAAAATTGGTTGATAAAATGGATGAACGCCCTGCCCTGATTTTAGACCCGATGTTGGCAACGGGCGGTTCTATGGTGGCAACGATTGATTTGTTGAAAAGCAAAGGTTGTAAAAATATCAAGGCGTTGGTGCTGGTTGCTGCGCCTGAAGGTGTGCGCGTGGTCAATGAAGCCCACCCCGATGTAACGATTTTTACCGCCGCTTTGGACAGTCATTTGAATGAAGATGGTTATATCATTCCAGGGTTGGGTGATGCGGGCGATAAGATTTTTGGCACGCGTCATTGTTAATCATCTACTGTCTTTCAGTACGCGGTTATTTTTAGCTCTCCGCTCACCATCACTACGGGCGCAGCGTGGGTGCGGCGGCAAGACGCCGCGTTCTGGTAAATATTCAGCCAGCCTTTAAATGATGTCGCGTACTGAAGGGGCTGCCTGACATATTTTTGAAAATATTAAATTATAAAAATTTGGATTTTTGACTATGAATTTTAAAGATTATTTGGCTCAAATGCCTGATATTGCTCATTTAAGTGGTTTGGATGTGTGCGATGCGACAGGTGCGGTCATTCATCACATTCCTGCGGTGGAAGGTAAATTAGGCAGTTTGAAATTGTATCATGCATTGGCGGTTCAATTTGATGGGGTGTTGAATGCGGCGGCAGCAGCGCAGGGTTTGATGTGGTTTGCGGAACACGTTGCAGATGCTCAAGCGAATGTGGGTAAGCATCCTAATATTGATTTGCTCATTAAAGTGCAAGCTGATGATTTGTCTTTGAAATTAATTCCAAAGCAGTCGTAATATGATGGCAGTCTGAAGTTTCAGGCTGCCTGAATTTGCTTGAAGTTGATTTTTTCGCTACACTTGACTGGAAATAGGTCAATATTGCCCTATTTTAAACTGATTAACGCACTATTTCGGGCAGCCTGAATATGAAAATTCTCTTTATTTCTGACCCATTAGAAACTTTTAAAACGTATAAAGATTCCACTTACGCTATGATGCGCGAAGCCGCTAATCGCGGTATTCATTTGTATCACACGTTGAGCAGCGAGCTGTCGGTACAGCATTATGGGCAAGTGGTGGCGATGGCGCGACCATTTAAATTTATCGGCGCACAACACGACCATGACCACGAGTGGTTTCGTGCCACCGAACCTGTTCAGGCTGCATTGACTCGTTTTGATGCGGTGATTATGCGTACCGACCCGCCTTTTGATATGCAGTATTTGTACACCACGCAATTATTGAGTTTGGCGGAACGGCAAGGCGCAAAAGTGTTTAATAGCGGTAAAGCGATGCGTGATTTTAATGAAAAACTCGCCATCTTAAATTTCCCCAAATTTACCACCCCCACCATCGTGACCACCAAATCGGGCGATGTCAAAGAATTTTTGAAAGTACATAAAGATATTATTATCAAGCCATTAGATGGTATGGGCGGTATGGGCATTTTCCGTTTACGCGAACATGATGCCAACACCAACAGTATTTTAGAGCTGTTAATGCAAAACGATGCACGCACCATTATGGCGCAACAATATTTGCCCGAAATTATTTTGGGCGACAAGCGTATTTTGATTATTAATGGCGAAGTCGTACCGTATGCCCTCGCGCGAATCCCCAAAGAGGGCGAAACGCGTGGCAATTTAGCCGCAGGCGGACGCGGTGTGGTACAGGATTTAAGCCGCCGCGACCGTGAAATCGCCGAATATCTCGCGCCGATTTTGAAAGAACGTGGCATTTTATTGGCAGGTTTGGATGTGATTGGTGATTGTTTAACCGAAATCAACGTTACCAGCCCAACAGGTTTCCAAGAAATTATGAAACAGAAACATTTTGATGTTGCACAAATGTTTATTGACGCAGTAGAACGACAAAGTCAGAAATAATTAGAAAATCAAAAGGCTGCCTGAAATGCTTGACGTTTTTATTGAAACGCAATAAACTTTTATCAGGATTGGGAGTTTCCACCGAAAAATCATGAAGAAACGCTGAACGATTGCTTCACCCAATCCACCGCATTTTTATAATAAGCCCTTTGACTCTTTTGTAGCAAAGGGCTTTTTTATTTACGAAAGTGAGAATATGTATTTACTTTATGCTGATGAATCAGGTACAGCACATGACCCCAATGGAACATTTTTTGTATTAGCAGGATTCAGTATTTTTGAACGCCAAACGCATTGGCTTGACCATAAAATTGAGCAAATTGCCAGTCGGTTTGATGATTATTTTGGTGAACGAGGTTGCGAACTACATGCCAGCCCTATGTTTTCAGGTAGCGATGGCTGGAGACAGGCTGCTAGTGTGCCACAACGTGTACAAGCGGTTGTAGATATATTACATTTATTGCACCACCCACAAACATCAGTCAGAATTATTGCATCTGTGATTGAAACATCACAAATTATCGATAAATCAAGCATTATTCCATTAGCATTTCAAGATATTGCATTTACATTTGACCGCTCATTACGCAATATTTATAGCAAGCATCATAATGCACAACGTGGCATGATGATATTTGACAAATCATCATCAGAACGCATGATTCAAGATTTATCCTATGCTGCCAAGCACATTGGACGCGATGATGATAAATTACGCAATTTTGCAGAAGTTCCTGTTTTTGTTGATTCAAAAGCATCACGATTAATTCAGTTGGCAGATATGATTGCCTATTGGATTTATCGTTATTACACTGCAAAAGATGTGCGTGGTTTTCAACTAATTGAGCCTTACATTTTACGTTATGGTTCTGAACGAATTGGTTTAATTGAACATATTTCAGAATCATCACGTCAATCATTAGCGCAAGCTGATGATAAAGGCTATCCTTTTCCTTCCCCAACACGGTAATTTTTATGCATCAATATCAAACCCTTCTCCGACACGTTTTCAGTCATGGCACAGACAAATCCGACCGCACAGGCACAGGCACACGCTCTGTATTTGGTTACCAAATGCGTTTTGATTTGTCAGATGGTTTTCCGCTATTGACCACGAAAAAATTGCATTTACGTTCCATTATTCACGAATTGCTCTGGTTTTTGCGCGGCGACACCAATATTCAATATTTGAAAGACCATCAAGTGTCCATTTGGGACGAATGGGCTGATGAAAATGGCGACTTGGGGCCTGTGTATGGCTACCAATGGCGCAGTTGGCAAGCACCCAATGGACAAAGCATTGACCAAATTAGCAATATTATTCAACAAATTAAAAACAATCCCGACAGCCGCCGCCTGATTGTGTCTGCATGGAATCCTGCTCAAGTGGACGATATGGCATTGCCGCCATGCCACGCGCTGTTTCAATTTTATGTGGCAGATGGCAAATTATCTTGTCAATTATATCAACGTAGTGCCGATATTTTTCTCGGTGTGCCGTTTAATATTGCCAGCTACGCGCTGCTCACCATGATGATGGCGCAAGTATGTGATTTACAAGTCGGCGAATTTATCCATACTTTGGGCGACGCACACATTTACAGCAACCATTTTGAGCAAGCTAAATTGCAATTAACGCGTGAACCACGCAGGCTGCCTGAAATGCGAATTAACCCAGAAATCAAAGATTTATTTGCATTTCAATTTGAAGATTTTGAATTGGTTGATTACGACCCCCACCCTCATATTAAAGCGCAAGTCGCCGTTTAATGATGCAAATCAAATTCAGGCAGCCTGAAAAACCTGAAAAAGTTGCAATCGCGCTATAATTTCCCTTTTCCACAAAATATTATTTTGAAAGCAGGTTATCATGTTTTTTGACAAAATTGTTGCCGCTCCTGCCGACCCGATTTTGGGTCTAGGCGAAGCCTTTAAAGCCGAAACACGCCCCGAAAAAGTCAATTTAGGCATTGGCATTTACAAAGATGCGCAAGGCAAAACCCCCATTCCACGCGCCGTCAAAGCCGCCGAAACACGCCTACTTGCCGAAGAAAACACCAAAAACTATCTGACCATTGATGGCGTGGCAGCCTACAACGCCGCCACCCAAGTCATGCTGTTTGGTGCAGACCACGAAATCATCGCCAACCAACGCGCAAAAACCGCACAAAGTTTGGGTGGCACAGGCGCATTACGCATCGCCGCCGAGTTTGTCAAACGCCAAACCAACGCGCAAAACGTTTGGATTTCCAACCCCACTTGGCCTAACCACAATGCGATTTTCAAAGCCGTTGGCATCAATATTTGTGATTATCGCTATTACAATTCACAAACCCATGCTTTGGATTGGGACGGCTTAATTCAAGATTTATCTCAAGCAAAACAAGGTGATGTGGTATTGCTGCACGGCTGCTGCCACAATCCAACGGGGATTGACCCCACGCCCGAACAATGGGAAACTTTAGCCAAAATGTCAGCCGAAAAAGGCTGGTTGCCATTATTTGATTTTGCCTATCAAGGGTTTGCTAATGGTTTGGAAGAAGATGCGTATGGCTTGCGCGTGTTTTTACAGCACAATCCAGAATTGCTGATTGCCAGCTCCTATTCCAAAAATTTCGGTATGTACAATGAACGCGTGGGCGCATTTACCGTTGTAGCGCAAGATGCAGACACCGCCAACCGTGCTTTCAGCCAAGTCAAAGCCATTATTCGTACGTTGTATTCCAACCCAGCTTCTCATGGTGGTGCAACCGTTGCCATGGTATTGCAAGATGCTGAATTAAAAGCCGATTGGATTGCAGAATTAGACGAAATGCGCGGTCGCATCAAAGCCATGCGCCAAAAATTTGTGGACACACTCAAAGCCTGTGGCGCAACACAAGATTTTGATTTTATTGTACAACAAAATGGTATGTTCTCATTTAGCGGTTTAACCCCCGAACAGGTGGACAGATTGCGCGATGAATTTGCCATTTACGCCGTGCGTTCGGGTCGCATCAATGTAGCAGGCATTACCGATGACAATATTCAATATTTATGCGAAAGCATTGTAAAAGTATTGTAATGCAGCTTAATCAGTCAATACTGACTACATAAGGTGGACATCAATCCACCAAACCATTGATATAGCTAACTTACTTAAATCACGACAAGGCAGAAACCAACGCTGTAGCGGTTTAAAAGTAGGTTAGCTATCTAACCTCATTCTTGAAATACAATAATAATATTAATAGGAAAACCGTCCTATTTATGATAAATCAACACACTCAGTCATGCTGACTATTTTGACCCCATGTGTTGAAACCAATCTTTCATCAAACCTAATCGGAGTCCTACACTATGAAGAAGAAAATGAATTTAAGTTTACTCATCCCTTTAGCATTCTTACTCAATGCTTGTGGTGGAGAATCATCTGGCAATGCACAATCAGCCAATCCTTCTAATGAACAATCGCTGACCTATCGCGTTGCGATTGAACCCACTTATCCACCATTTGTGATGCAATCACCACAAGGTCTAGAAGGCTTTGATGTCGATTTATTAAATGCGATTGCCGAAAAAGAAGGATTTAAAGTCAGCTATACACCTACTTTATGGAGCAAATTATTTGACTCCTTGCCCCAAAATGAAGCCGATATCATTGCTGGTGGCTTGACGGTGGTGGAAGAACGTAAATCCTTTATGGATTTTACTGACCCCTATTATGAAAATTCAGTGGTTTTGTTGGTTACCAAAGATTCTCCTATTCACAGTTTTGATGATGCAAAAGGCAAAAGAATTGCTTATCAACAAAATACTTCTTCAGTCAATGTTTTAAAATCACAATTTGGTGAACCCAATGCCAAATTTGGTTTTGATAGCCCATGGCTGGCTGTAAAAAGCGTCATCAAAAATGAAGCCGATGCCGCCATTGGCGACTCTGGCGCATTTAACTACTATGCCAGCCAATACAAAAATGAAAATTTGCGTATGGTGTATGCGACTCATTTGTCTAAAGAACCCAACGCATTTGCAGTTAAAAAAGGTAATACCGAGCTGCTAACCAAGCTAAATAAAGGGCTTGCGGCATTGAAAGCCGATGGCAGCTATGATAAAATTTACCAAAAATGGATTAGTAATAAATTTGATGCACCACCTGTTGCTGCATCATCTTCTAATCAATAATAAGTAAAATGAATGATTGATAATATAGAATAGACTACCTGTAAAAATTCATTATTTCAGGTAGTCTGTTTATTTTATAATTAACTAATGTAACAATATTTTATAAGGATTCATAATCATGAACGCTAAATTAGGTTTATTAACCTCTATGATGGTATTACTCACCGCTTGCGGCGGACACCAACAAAGTAGCTCATCTACAGCTTCAGAAGCCGCACCAGCTTCAACATTACCTGTTTACCGTGTCTCAACCGAATTTTCTAACCCTCCGTATATTTTTTATGATGCTGGCAAAGGTATGGGCTGGGAATACGATTTGCTGACTGCTATTGCTGAAAAAGAAGGCATTCAATTGTCATTTACGCCGACCAGCTGGGATAGCATGTTTGAACAAATCGAAAAAGGAGAAACCGATATCATCGCATCGAATATTTCGATTACCGACGCGCGTAAAAGTAAATATAGCTTTACTGCCCCCTATTTTGAATCTGCATCGGTTGCCATTTATACCAAAGACGGTCTGCAAATTCCAGATTGGCAAAAATTGACTCAATACAAAGTTGCCGTACAATCTGGTACATCACAAGAAGAATCATTGATTAAAGCCAATGTAAAACATGAATCAGCTGCAACCAACTGGCTGGGTGTCAAAACGGTTTTGGCAGGACAAAATGATGTGATGATTGGCGATAAAGGCGTAATGATGTATTACGCTAAACAACATAATATGAAATCGACTGAATTGCCTAGCCCAACCAAAGACATCATTGGCTTTATCGTGAAAAAAGACAATCCTGAATTGTTGAACAAACTCAATAGCGGTTTGCAAAAAATCAAAACAGATGGCACATACGATAAATTATATGAAAAATGGTTGGGTACTAAAGCAGTCGTGGTCGCACCGACAACTGAAGCACAACAGTAATCGCATCTGCTAGGAGCTAGGGGCTAATATAGCTGATTCAATTTTAAATCGCTACAAGGCGGCGAGCCGCAGATAGTACAAATAG
>JBHARQ010000126.1:0-6102 GCA_041831015.1 Simonsiella sp.
CAAAGTCGCCAACGCCACACCCAACACCACTTCAACCGACTGCTGTTGCGTGTAACCCGCACCCAAAAACGCTTGCAATTCCGCATCCGAAACCGCGCCTTTGTTCTCCATCACCGCAACCGTGAAATTCGCCAACGCGCTCAATTTCGCATCATCAAAATCAGCAGGATTCACAGCGCGAGAAGCCGCAATCGCGTTTTCCGACAACAATTTTTTCAACGTCGCCAATTTGGTATGACCTGCCACGCAGAAACCGCATTCATTGCGTTTTGCAGCAATAATTTGCACCACTTCGCGTTCGCCGGCTGTTAAGGTCGTATTGCCATTAAGTTTGCCCACTTCCTGATAAAACGCCAACGCTTCGGGTGAATTTGCCAATACGCCAATTAAATTAGGAATAAAACCGTTTGCATTCAAAGCCGCTTGTACGCGTGGTTTCGCTGCTTCGGGTGCAGTTTCAACGGTGTGAATAGGTAAACGTGCCATAATTTTTTCCTTTCAATGTGTTCAGTGCACATATTGTAAAGCGCACAAATAAAAATAGAAAAGACATGTTTTGTCTTTCGGTTAGAACGCAAAATTATAAAGACCCGCCATTCAGAAAACAACCGAATCGAACGCCATTTTCTTGCAACCGCCACTCATTTATTTTATAATCTCGCCTTTTCCAACTTCGGGGCGGTAGCTCAGGGGTTAGAGCAGGGGACTCATAATCCCTTGGTCGTGAGTTCGAAACTCACCCGCCCTACCATACAAAAAACCGCGTGAAATCTTTTTATTGAGATTTCACGCGGTTATTATTTGATGGCATACGCGACACTCGCCCAAATCACACCATATCGCGCCATTTCCCCAATCCAATCATCATCACCGACCACCACACATTTAACCGCAACCACCCAGCCGCCAATGGCAACGCATCACCCACAATTGGCAGCCATGCAAACAGTAATATCCACACGCCATAGCGTTTGACATAATTCATGGTACGCGGCGCAATATCAGCGCGTTCAGGCAGTTTAAAAC
Organism: Simonsiella sp.; assembly: GCA_041831015.1. Lineage (GTDB taxonomy): Bacteria > Pseudomonadota > Gammaproteobacteria > Burkholderiales > Neisseriaceae > Simonsiella. The sequence continues at coordinate 1,027 of JBHARQ010000126.1, forward strand.
CAATCGCATAGCTGGTCAAACTGCCCAATGTATTGCCCAAACTAGCGGCTGCCCATGCTGCCAACGCATGGTCAGGGTACGCATACAGCAATGCCACCAAGGCGGCTTCGGATGCGGCTGGTAATAAGGTTGCCGATATAAAGGCGGTTAGCGATAAACCTGCCAGTTGCCAAAATAATTCCATAAATTTCAGGCTGCCTGAAAGCGTGAAAATGCGTTAGAATACCCCATTTTTCCTATTTTATCAGCACAATGATTATGCAAAACAACGCCACTCAAATTACCGAAAACGGCATCAACGCCATCAACCAAGTCGCCGACCAACAAGCCCTTGAACTGGTGAAAGCCCAATATTTAGGCAAAACGGGCGAATTAAACGTTTTATTAAAACAACTCGGTCAAATGTCGCCTGAAGAGCGCAAAACTGTAGGCGCATTTATCAATGAATGCAAAACGCGTTTCCAAGATGCGTATAACGCCAAACGCGCCGAATTGGAAGAAGCTAAATTGCAACAACGTCTTGCATCTGAAGCCTTGGACGTTACCTTGCCTGCGCGCGCTCAATCGGCAGGCGGTTTGCACCCTGTTACTTTGACTTTGCAACGTGTGGTGGAGCTGTTTCACGGCATGGGTTTTGACGTGGCAGACGGCCCTGAAATTGAAGACGATTTCCACAATTTCCAAGCCCTAAATATTCCCCAAAACCACCCAGCGCGCGCCATGCAAGACACGTTTTATGTGGAAAATGGCGATGTGTTGCGTACCCACACGTCTCCGATTCAAATCCGCTATATGTTGGATAAGAAAAATCCGCCTATTCGCATTATTGCGCCCGGCCGTGTGTACCGCGTGGACAGCGACGCGACCCATTCGCCGATGTTCCACCAAGCCGAAGGTTTGTGGATTGAAGAAGGCGTGAGTTTTGCGGATTTGAAAGCGGTGTTTACGGATTTTATTCGTAACTTCTTTGAACGCGATGATTTGCAAGTGCGTTTCCGTCCGTCTTTTTTCCCGTTTACCGAGCCGTCTGCCGAGATTGACATTATGGGCGACAACGGCAAATGGCTGGAAGTCGGCGGTTGTGGCATGGTACACCCGAATGTGTTGCGTAATGTGAATATTGACCCCGAGCAATACACGGGTTTTGCGTTTGGTATTGGTTTAGACCGTTTTGCGATGTTGCGCTATGGCGTGAATGATTTGCGCTTGTTCTTTGATAATGATTTGAGTTTTTTGAAACAATTTAGTAAATAATGATGATACCTGTTCGCCAAATCCGCGCCCATTATACCGACCAAACCATACGTATTTACCAAGCCTATTCTGACCCGATTGCCTATAGCGCATTGGCTCACGGAAGATTTGTATCACCCCCATTTAAAATGGAACGCATGACTTGGATTAAGCCGTCTTTTTTGTGGATGATGTATCGTGCAGGTTGGGGCTTAAAAGACGATGGACAAAAGCGGATTTTGGCGATTGATATTTGCCGTGATGGTTTTGATTGGGCATTGGCAAACAGCATTGGCAGTAAAATCCCCGAAGGCATGAGCAAAGCCGATTGGGACGTACTCAAAGCCAATACGCCTGTTCGTATTCAATGGGACCCAGAACGCGATTTGTATTTACAAGCGCAAAATCATCGTTCTATTCAAATTGGTTTGAGTGGCGAAGCGGTACAGCGTTATGTGAATGAATGGATTGTTTCCATTACGGAAATAACGGAATTGGCACATCAAATTCATGATTTGGTACAACAAGGTCATGCGGAACAAGCACGAGTTTTATTGCCTAAAGAACGGGTATATCAAAGCGATTGTCAGCGAATTTACGGTTTTTGATGGTGAACACATTATCCTTCTGAAAGGGATTAAATAATGAATGATTTAAATATTCAACCGCTTATCAATGCCATCAATCGCTTAAGCGAAGGTTGGCAACGCTATTTGCAAGATACCAGCGATGAGCAAATTCGCGATGGCTTAATTCAACGATTTGAATTTACATATGAAATTAGCCATAAAATCTTGAAACGCTATTTGGAACACACGTCCGCCGACCCAAGCCAATTTGATTTAATGACTTTTCAAGACATCATTCGCACGGCAAACGAGCAGAATTTATTATTGGGAAATTGGACGGATTGGAAACAATACCGCGATATGCGCGCCCGAACCAGCCATACTTACGATGAAGCCACCGCGATTGCTGTGGTTCAAGGCATTGAACCATTTCTTGCCGAAGCCCAATTTTTGCAACAGCGTTTACAGGAACAATTATGCCGTTAGACATCGCGCCTGAACATTTACAAATCGTTCGCGCTATTTTGCAACAGCAGATACCGCATCGCACGGTTTGGGCATTTGGCTCGCGTGTGAATGGCAATGCCAAGCCGTATTCTGATTTGGATTTGGCGATTTTGGGCGATACGCCTTTATCGTTGGCGGAACATGCGAATTTGGTGGACGCGTTTTCGGAAAGTGATTTGCCGTGGAAGGTGGATGTGGTGGATTGGGCGTTGATTGGGGAGGAATTTCGGGGGATTGTAGAACGAAATTTTATCGCTATACAAATTATTGATTAAAGGAAATTTAATGAAGAATAAATTCATTGAATATAAAAAACATTCCGCCAAACAATATGCAAAAAAATGGAATGCACCTCGCAATGCACAAGGAAATCATTTTCCGCATTTATTTGAGAATTCCAGCAAATTGGCATCGTGTGAAGAGGTATTTTTTAAATTGGGTTCACAAGTCGTAGTTGTTTGGTGGGTGCATCCTCGTCAGCAATATTTATTATTATGTGATGAATGTGCATACCTCATGATGCTACCTTTGCGGAATGATACGCCACTTATTTTTAAGCCAAAATACAAAAAAATAGACAATAGTCGTAAAAAAGCCATGTCATTTGAATTGGTTCAATCTAGCACAGTTGAAGAACAAGAATTTTGGCAAAAATACCGTGAAAAATATCATGAACTTTTGACTACAAGCGATTTTGTAATCAAGCCATTTATCAATATAAAACAATATGATTGGTGTCTTGGCGTGGATATTTGTTTGCCATTGGAAGTGTTGGATGAAACATCTGCTAATGAATTGGTTGCGATTGTGAAAGATTTATTGCGCCAAGAAACAACATTAGACAAATTGTATCCCAATTATCAATACACCAAAGAAAATTGGCAACAAGAAACGCCTTTCAGGCAGCCTGAAAACTAAAAATAATTCATTTTTTAAATTTAAAACAAGAGATTAAACCAAAATGCAATTCTCACACTCATGGCTAAAAACCCAAGCCAACCCCAACTTAACCCCCGACCAACTCGCCCACTTGCTGACCATGGCAGGTTTGGAAGTGGAAGATTCCGACCCTGTTGCCCCTACGTTTAGTGGCGTGGTGGTGGCGGAAGTCAAATCCGTGGAAAAACACCCCGATGCCGACCGCTTGAACGTAACCCAAGTGGACGTTGGCACAGGCGAACTGTTGCAAATCGTGTGCGGTGCGCCCAATGTACGCGCGGGCATGAAAGTGCCTTGCGCGTTGGACGGCGCGTTGTTGCCCAACGATTTCAAAATCAAACCGACCAAAATGCGTGGCGTGGTATCCAACGGTATGTTGTGTTCTGCGCGTGAATTGGGGCTGCCTGAAAAAGTGGACGGCTTATTGGAATTGCCGACCGATGCCCCGATTGGCGCGAATATCCGCGATTATTTGGATTTGGACGACACCTTATTCACGCTCAAAATCACGCCCAATCGCGCCGATTGTTTGAGTATCAAAGGCTTGGCGCGTGAAGTGTCTGCCTTGACCCAATGTGCGTTACAGTTGCCGACCATTGCGCCCGTTGCCGTTACCAGCGACAAACAGCAAGCCGTCCGCATTGACGCGCCCCAAGATTGCGGACGCTTTTTAAGTCGCGTGATTGAAAACGTGAATGCGACCGCGCCTAGCCCTGCTTGGTTGGTGCAACGCTTGGAGCGTAGCGGTATTCGCAGTATTTCCGCGTTGGTGGACATCGGTAATTATGTGATGTTGGAACTGGGTCAGCCGATGCACGTTTTTGATGCGGATAAACTTTCAGGCAGTATTATTGTTCGCCGTGCTCAAAATGGCGAAGTGCTTGAATGTTTGAATGAAAAAACCGTTACCTTGTCCGACAACACGCTCGTGATTGCCGATGAACAAGGCGCGTTGAGCATGGCAGGTTTGATGGGCGGTGCCAGCAGTGCCGTTTCCGATGAAACGCAAAACATCGTGTTGGAAAGCGCATGGTTTACGCCTGAAATTATTTCAGGCAAATCAAGACAATATGGTTTCGGTTCGGACAGCTCATTCCGCTTTGAACGCGGTGTGGATTACCAATTACAACGCGATGCAATGGAACGCGCCAGCGAATTGATTTTGCAGATTTGCGGTGGCAAAGCAGGTGCAATCGTGGAAAGTTTGGGCGAATTGCCGACCGCCAACAGCGTGGCTTTGCGTACCGAACGCGTGGCGAAAATGTTGGGCGTGGCGGTTGCGCCTGAACGCATTGAACAAATTTTGCGCGATTTGGGTTTACAGCCTGAACCAACCGCAGACGGTTTCCGCGTAACCGCGCCCACATTCCGCTTTGATATTGAACAAGAAGTGGATTTAATTGAAGAAATTGCGCGTGTGTATGGCTACGAAAACATTCCCGACAACTACACATCAGGGCAACTGGCAATGTTGAAATTGCCCGAAACGCGCCGTCCGCGTTTTGCCGTGTACCAAAAGTTAGCGGAACGCGGTTTCCAAGAAATCGTCAGCTACGCTTTTGTGGACGAGCAATGGGAACAAGATTTTGTCAATAATTTCAATCCTATCCGTTTGCAAAATCCGCTTGCCAGTCAATACAGCGTGATGCGTTCTACTTTGATTGGCGGTTTGATTGAAGTGTTGCAAAACAATTTGAACCGCAAACACAATCGTGTACGACTGTTTGAAATTGCACGCATTTTCCGCAAAAACGAGCAAGGCGGATTTGTGCAAACCGAGCGCGTGGGCGGTTTGGTGTACGGTAGCGCACAGCCTGAACAATGGGGC
>JBHARQ010000127.1:0-3821 GCA_041831015.1 Simonsiella sp.
AATGTCAGGATGATTTTCTTGTTCACTCATTGTTTTGCCCTTTGTCATCAGCTGATTTTAGCAAAGCTTGGGTATAGCGTTTCAACGTAGAAGTTGCGTCTAATGCTTTGCGTGTAAGCAATTGATATTGAGATAAATTAGCAGATAAAATAGCATTATGGAAAGTTTGCTTATTATCATAAGAATCCTTCAGTAGTTTTTCTAAATGCTGCAATAAGATTTTATGCTCACTGTCTGAATTTTTATCATCTTTACTTTGACTTTTTGCTAATAAAAAACCAACCGCTTGACTTAAACCAGATTGCAAAATCATAGTCGGAAAATTTAAAGCTAATGTGCGATATTTTCCTTCTAATTGACGCTTTTTAGCCTTTTCTTTTTCATTTGATAATGTTTCAGGTGTTGCTAATTCCGATACCAATTTATACGCATCTTGCGCCATTTTTTGTGAACGAATACCCATATTAGCCTCCAATCATTAAACGACACAAACCGCGCCCAACGGTGTGTTTACCGCCAATTTGAATAGGTAATTCTTGTTCAGGCAATAATTTGCTGACTTCTTCGGCGGTTTTGCCTGATTGATTTCGCGCTTGGCTAACACCAAACACGCCCCACAATACTGTTTCACAAGGTAAATTTTCTTCCGTCCATAACATACCTTTTTCTACAATCCGTGTATCACGGTTAATTTTAATGCGCGTACGGATTTCGGTTGCCGTGTCTGCCAAAAATGAGAATACATCATCAGGCAAAATAACAAATCGTTGTTTTAATTCGTTTTTCCATTCTTCATCATTTGGATAAACGGATTTGGCAATTTGTTTTGCCCATTCCTTAGTTTGGTCGTCATCAGGTGTAGCGTTTAAATCTAAATCTTCTAGTGCAATTTTGTTGTCATCAATTAGTAAAAGGCTGCCTGAAACCACATTTGCTACATCTTGTTTAGGTAACGAAGTTGATAAACCTTGAATAGATTCTTTAATAGATTTATCCAATGTTGTACTACTTAATATATCACGTTGATAACGTTTCAAAATAAACGGACAAGTCGCATACGCCACCGTGCCAGCGAATGAGCGAATCGGCAACAATAATAATTGCGCATCGCCAAATGCCACCGCACCAGCATGGGTTACATCATCGTTTATTTCTGCACCAAAGAGCATTTTTTTGATTTTATTTTTTTCTTCATCCGAAAGATTGGGTTGAGATAATTTACTGTTAAATTCATCGCGCAAAACGCCTTTAATCGCAGAACCTGCCACAATCGGCAAATTGGTCGCACGAGAACGCGCAATCGGCAAATCCACCGCGCCCACACCTTGACCTGTGCCAACGTGTAATGCGGATAAAGCGTGTAAGTGAAATAAACGTGTTTCCATTTTCAATTATTCCTTCCATGGTGCAACGGCTACGATACCAAAACCGTCGCGTTTGTCTTGTTCATCATCGCAAATCGATTGGTTGGCAACATTTGCCACATCATTTGCATTTTTATTAGGGTCTATATCAAACCAATACACCGAACCTGCGGGCACAGCTTTACGCATGGCTTTGGGTCTGCGTTCTGCCAAATCCCAGCCCGACACAGGCAACCAGCGTTCCATTGCCACCGCACGAAGTTTCACGCGAGTTTGCGTGTGGGGCAATGTGCCTTCTAACGTGTTTTTATCCAACCAAGCAGGCAACCAGCCTTGTGCAAAAATGGCAGGGGTGAGCAAAGTTAATTTGATTTTATTGCCTAATTTTTCAGGCTTCCTGAACGTATTTTCAGCTAAATTCACTTTTTCCAAACGAGATAATCGCCCTTCGCCACCAAAACGAACCGTGTCATCTTTCAGAGTTTCGGGGGTGGCAATCACAAAACCCAAACGGGTTTCTTCCCAGCCTTGATGATGTTCTTTGCGCTGATTAGCCAAATCATACGCGGCGGTTTGGAACAACAAACCGTCTATGCCAGTTTGCGTGTCGCGGTCAATGGCTACATGAGTACGTGCATCGGGCGATGGCAAATTCACGCCATTTTGGTTAATTTGCTCATACAATAATTCATCGCCGTTTTGCCATTTAAGCCAATCTTCTAACAGCCAAAACTGTTTGCCACTTTGTGGTTTGCCTTTTAATTCATCATCAGTCATATCGGCTGGCATTTGCACGGGCAACAAATCTGCATGTGGCAAATCACAACCACAACCTTCTTCCATTTCACGTGGCGACAAGCGGATTAACCGTATTTTATCTTTTTCATTTGCTTTGGTTTTATTGTCATTGTTATCTGTTTTATCCTTCAAATACAATGAATCCGCAGGTTTTGGCGCAAATAATTTCAGGCTGCCTGAATCGTCTTGTTGTGCCAAAAAAATGCCGTTTGATGTGATTTGCTTTAATTGCGCGACATCAAATTCCCCTGAAAAATCATCATCTTTTTGTTGTGCCGATAAAGTGCGAATCACACCAGCCGCCACCGATGGCAACGGAAACACAATATCGTGTGTATCCGCTTGCGTCCCAAACGGTTTGCCACTGCGAAACACCAAAGGCGACAGCGCATCAATCCAATAATATTTCATTAATTATCCCTTCCTAAATCGCGTTGCGTTTTAGCAGACAGCCAACGTGCAATAATCAATTCGGTTGCCAAATCATTTAAATTATTATTCAAACGGCGCAAACGACACCGTAGAACAGTTTTTACTCGTTTACTTAATGGCTTACCATCACGGGTTTGTGCTTTTTCCAGCATTCTGTCAAATTCAGCAACACGAATTTTGTCTTGTAAATCTGTATCTGGTTTTGAAAAATCTGTTCTGATAAAAATATCACGGCAATCATAAGCAATTCTGCTACTTAATCCATGTACATCATGTTTCAGATAATTACTATAATGTTTTATCCAAAATTTAAAATAACGCTGTGCCGCTTTATCACTCCAACGTAAACGCATATCAGTTGTTACACCCGAACGTATCGCTAATGTAATTCCCAATGCATTGCGTTGTTTATCTTTGGGCATATTATCGCCTTTAGCAACTTTTTCAGCATGTTTTGCCAAAGTGCGAACCGCACCTAATGGCGTCATAATATGACAAATCGCTAAACCTACAGATAAACTAGGGATTTTTTCTTCCAAATTTTCTAAATCTTTTGACTCTTTTGCATCTTTTTTAATTAAATCAATAGCAATATTTCTCAAACTACTTGAAAATTCATCTTTCAAATTTTTAGCGCATTTTCTCGCATTAGAAAGTGCAATCAATCCCAACACATCATCGCCACCTGAATAAATATATTGCGCTTGATGATTACGCATAATTTCAGGTACATTCTTGGCAAATTCAGATAATTTTTTTGTAATATCCTGATGATTTTCTTTTGTTTTTGCCTTATCTAGCAACTCACCCATTTTGTCGCCATCGGCTAACAACATCGCGTAATATGGACAAGGTTCGCCATATTTTTTATCTTCCCAGATTATTTTTACTTTTTCTTTTAAGCGAGTCAAAATACTCAAATAGGGTGCATTATCTTTTTTGGCTTGTGCAATTTCTGTATCTAAACGAAACCGATAAAGTAGCTGTGCATCATATGGGAAATCAGAATAAATACCACCATTACCAGATACACGAGTTGCTATCTGATAATGCACTAATTCTTCATAAATTTTAGCAATATCATCTAATGTATCTTTTGGAATTTGACGTAACCAACTATCTGCTGCCACACGTGTAACTGGCGTAAATTGTTCCGCAAGTTTTTTATTATCTTTAGAATGAAATGTTTCACCATATAAGCGTTTAACAACGCCTACGCAATCTAAT
>JBHARQ010000128.1:0-3510 GCA_041831015.1 Simonsiella sp.
AACCAACAACTTGTCCCAGTGAATCAAATTTATTTTTGTAAAGCATCAAAACATGAACCTGATGCCCAATACGCATTGGAATATCCCAATCAGTAACTTGGAAATCTTTTTCCACACCATTTTCATCAACAAGAAAAAATCTCAAGTGATTAGTTACTTTGCTATTAATTTCTACCGAGCCTTCCGAACCGCTACCTGAAACATGCGTTTCGGAGCGTTGAGAAAAATCGGTTACAGTACCTGAATAAATCTCAATAGAATAATGCTTATTTTGAATGGCTTGGCTTTTCATTTAAAAATTACCTCGTATTTGAATTTATTACGTTTTGATAATTTATACCAACTTTTACTTAAAGACAAGTTAGTTAAAAAACTATTGACAAACTACTGCAAAACAGGCAGGATAATCGCACTACCAAATCTCATAGCGGTTCAAATCGCACCCGTCAGTTGCGATGTTTTTATGTCTGAAATTTGTATTTCAGACCGCCATCACTTTTATGGCGGGTCGAGAGAACCTAATACAATACCCGCAAGGGAAATAAGTTCCGCCGTCTATGAGCGGTAGTTGAAGCCCGCCCACCTACTAATTGGGCTATCATTAACTAAATCTCATAGGAGTTCAGCAATGAACAGTCAAAATCTCATTCCCGTATTCAACGGTAAAATTTCCAATTCCGAAACCTTACTTTGTGATGCGCGTAAACTGCATGAATTTTTACAGGTATCCACTCGTTTTAATGACTGGATTAAGAAGCGCATTGAAGAGTACGGTTTTGTAGAAAATCAGGATTTCATTTTTGCTACTGAAATTTTAGTAGCAAAAAAAGGACGTGGTGGACACAATAAAACCGAATACCACATCACTTTAGATATGGCAAAAGAACTGGCAATGGTAGAGCGCAATGAGCAAGGTCGCGCTATTCGCCGTTACTTTATTGAGTGCGAAAAAAAGCTCAATGAACAACCCAAAACATCACAAACTAAAAAACTACCTAGTAAAATCAAACGCCGTATTCGTAGCCGTGAAGATTTATCATTTACTCGGCGCGATAGTATGGGACGGTTAATCAACTGGTTTCCGCCTACTGATGAGCACGGTTATGATTGGTATGAAGCCTATGCCATTGGTCAGGCTTGGTTTGCTGAAGTAGTGGAATTGGCAGGTAATAATCCCGAAGAAGCCTATTGGTCGCTCTCTTGTGCAACAAAACTGATGACTAATTATACTCGTAATGTAGGTAGTCAAGGCTTGGGTTTTATTGAAGGATTTTTCAGCACAATGGCACGGTATACTTTGGCGGGTATTGTGCAATATCCGCAAGGTGTAGCGTTCCCATTTGCCCAGCCATTAAACAGAAATGTGGATTTGGCAGATTACCTGAAAGATGCTACCCCACTTCCTGATGAAGAATTGTATTGGCGAGCGTGGCAAATGTCGCAATCTTGCCGTGATGCGTGTTTTCAAAACGCATTAAATCAATTAAGTCGTTAATTTTTATCAACACACAAAGCCTTAAATCCCAGTGATTTAAGGCTTTTTCTTTGGAGTTTAACAATGAAACCAATCTTTTTCTTGATGCTGTCATTGGGTTTGGCAGCCTGTTCACACAATCCCCCAAAACCCTATGGCAAATTCTTTCCGATTAACGGTCAAGAAACCATTTATGCCACCCCTAATTCATTGATGAAAATGAATAATCAACCACTTGATGAAAGCAAATAATCATGTCCAAAACACTTATTATCGCTGAAAAACCCGACATGGCGAAATCCATTGCCACCGCGCTCAATATTCCCAAAGCCAAAGGCTGCTACGAAAACGACCAATTTATCGTTAGTAATTGCATTGGGCATTTGATTGAGCTTGATGTACCTGAATGGCGCGAAAAAAATGTGTCGCTGCCTGTGATTCCGCAAACTTTTTTGCTGAAACCCAAAGAAAGCACCGCGCAACATTATCAATTTTTAAGCAGCCTGATTCATCGCTCGGACGTGTCCATGCTTGTGAATGCTTGCGATGCTGACCGTGCTGGAGAACACATTTTCCGCTTGGTTTATCAGCATTCAGGCTGCCTGAAACCTGTGAAACGTATGTGGATTCAGTCCACGACCCAACAAGGTTTGAAACAAGCATTTGAGCATTTGAAAAACGGCTCGGACTACGACAATCTCGCTGCTGCCGAACAATGCCGTGCCGAAGCAGATTGGCTGCTGGGCATGAACGGCTCTCGCGCTTTGAGCTATCAATTTGGGCGCGTGATGACACCAACATTGGCAATGGTGGTTGATGCGTATCTCGCCCACCAAAATTTCAAAGCCGAAAACTATTGGGAAGTTTCCGCGCAATTTCAAATTCAATCAGGTACTTATTCCGCAAAATTGCTGGATAACGGCAAAGTCGCACGATTTGGCGATGAACAAACCGCGCAGGCTGCTTGTAAGCGAATCCGCAGCCAAACCACATTCACGGTAAATGATGTTGCTGAAACGGAATTGTCTCACGCGCCTTATTTGTTTGATGCCAACGAATTGCAAAAAGTCGCCAACAAAAAACTCGGTTTTGCCGCAGATAAAACGCTGTCCATCATGCAAAGTTTGTACGAAAAGCACAAAGTTTTGACTTATCCGCGCTCGGATTTTAACGCGCTGCCGACTGATTATCTGCCGACCCTGACCGATACCATCGCAGATTTAGGCGTAATGGCGGAATATGGCAAGCTGGTTAGCGATATGCAAGCAAATGATTTAATTAAATATAATCCGCGCATTTTTGATGATGAACGCATTGGTTCGCACTATGCGATTGTGCCAACTGGCTTTATCCACACGGCTAATGGCGAATTTGCCTTGTCTGACTGCTCGCCTGATGTGTTGAAACAAACTTTGTCGGCAGATGAATATGCGGTATTTCATTTGGTGGCTCTGCGGACATTGGCAGCGTTCTACCCTGCCGCGCAATATGGCGTTACCACACGCACAACACAGGCTGGGAATGATGTTTTCCGCACGACTGGGCGCGTGTTGCTGCAACAAGGCTGGCTGAAAGTGTACGGTGGCATTGATGATGACGATGAAAGCGAAGCAACAGAAAAACTGCCGCCTTTGTCGCCCGATGAATTGGCGCAATTAGACAGCGTGTCCGCTAAAAAATTGACGACCAAAGCTCCGCCATTGATGACCGAAAGTCGTTTGATTCAGGCAATGAAAACCGCAGGGCGCGATTTGGACGACAAACATTTAGCCAGTTTGATGAAAGAAATCAAAGGTATTGGCACATCTGCCACGCGCGCGCCCACGATTAAAAAGCTGAAAGAAGCAACCGAACACAGCGAAGCGTATTTGTCTTTGGAAAAAAACAAGTTAATCCCAAGCCAACGCGCTCTTGATGCGATTGCTCATGTTCGCTACTTTTTCCCTGAAACTGCCGACCCGATTTTAACGGCTGAATGGGAAGACAAATTGCACCAAATTGAACATGGTCAATTTTCGCCTGATGAGTTTCGCCAA
>JBHARQ010000129.1:0-5560 GCA_041831015.1 Simonsiella sp.
AGCTTGCGAATAACGTTTGCCTTCTCCGCGTCTTTTATCAGGAATGGCTGAAAAATAGGTTTCTAGTGGTTGCATAGCTGGTTCAGTTGGTTTCAAAATTAAGCTGTATTTTACATTAAAAAAAGAACTTGGCAGGTCTGCAATCACGGGGACGGTCAAATCGGCGTACATTTTGGCGAATACGCGCGTGTCCACGCTTCGTCTTAACGCGCCCAATCCCCATACAATCAGCACAAATACGCTGTATAACAAGGCTTTGTACACTTCGCCACGCACCATGGCGTCAATCGCAAACGCGGAAAACAGGGGATAAGTCAAATACAAAATATTTTCCGTTGCCACCAAGCCGAATGTGAACAACAGGCGTTTTTGATTGTGTCGCGCAAGGTGTTTCAGGGCTTGCCAATTATCTGTTACTTTGATTTCCATGATGATTTTTTTGCTTGTTGTTGAAAAAGTAGTTGCAAATGTTGTAATTGATTGATGAGTTGTTTTAATGTTTCCAAACCGAATAATTTGGCGGTTTGGTGTTCCAATTCGTGTAATTCGGCAACCATGGGCATGGCATGGCTTGCGCCCAATTCGGTTAGAAACAGGCGTTTACCGCGTTTGTCGTGTTCGTCTGGTTCGGTGCGTAGCCAGCCTTTGTCCGACAGTTGTTTGCACACAAAGGAAACGGTTTGTTTGGGTAAATGCCATTCTTCGCTGATTTCTTTGGGCGTGGCAGAACCGCACCGCCCGAGTTGGTACAATACGAAAAATTCATTGGCACTGAAACCGCGTTGTTTTGCCCATTGAATGTAGGTGTCCAATAACGCGGTGCAGGTTTCGGCGAGTTCGTCAAAAGGGGAATGTTGCATGATTTTTTGCTTTATAAAGTATAATATTGGTCTATATTAGACTGGTTTTGTATTTTATGCAAGGTTTTGGGATTTTCAGGCTGCCTGAAAAATAATGCGCTCCCTATTAAACCAATTATTCAAACGGCATCATTCGTTGCAAAAACAGAACACGATGTTGCCAAAATAGGTTGTTGTGAATGGCTGATTAACCACCATTTATGCGTTATCATTATTTAGAGACAGGACAACTGAAATGACTTTCACGCCCACCCATATTCACAGTAAATTAGACAGCGATTTGCTGTATTTGCACGAACAAATGCCCCCAAGCAAATGGTATGCGTTGCCCAGTTTTGGTTCGGCGGCGTCGTGGCTGGGGATGCACCACAGTTTAAGGCACGGTCAAGGAGAATTGGATTATTTGAACCGTGAATTTTTAAATCAGTGCTTGGAATGGGACGAATACCGCAATCGCGTGTTGAAAGCGTCAGAATTGCACTACGGGCATTTACACGGACATCATCGCGTGGAAGATGTACATTATTTCCCCAAATTCCGCCAATGCGAACCGAAATTAGCGCGTGGATTTGATGTGTTGGACAATGACCACCATCATATTGAACAGCAATTACACCAAATTGAAACCTTGCTTGCCACGCTCAAACAAGCAGAAACCACACCCGACCGCGCCCTAGCCGAACAGCTCGCCCAAGCCATTGAAACAGGTGGCGAATGGCTGTATCGCCATTTAACCGATGAAGAAGATTTGGTCATTCCGATTTTGGCTTTGCGCGGATAAGCGTAAAATATGATTTTTTCATTTTCAGGTAGCCTGAAAATTCTTTTCCCCTTTTTGAATAAGGACATATACATGAATATTACCCAACAAGACGATGGTAAACACGGCGCATTTGTGGCGACCGACAACGGCACACCAGCAGGCGAAATGACGTACACATGGGCAGGCGATGCCATGTTCATTATTGACCACACAGGCGTGGAAGAAGCCTTCAAAGGTCAAGGTGTAGGACGCAAAATGTTGGACGCTGCGGTGACATTTGCGCGTGATAAACAGTTGAAAATTTTGCCACTTTGCCCATATGCCAAATCGGTGTTTGACAAAGACGAAACCATTCGCGATGTGTTGCGCGGTTAATCAGGAAATATTATGCATAATCAATACACTGTGATTGACAATACCGAGCAACAATGCTTTGAAATTCATGTTGATGGACATATTGCGTTTGAAGATTATCAGCATTTTGATGGCGGTATTGCCTATGTTCACACCGAAGTACCGCCCGAATTGTCGGGGCGTGGCATTGCATCGTTTTTAATCAAATATATTTTGGATGATGCGGCTGCTAAAGGGCTGAAAGTCAAACCCGTTTGCCCATTTGTTCGCGCTTATATTGAAAAACATCCCGAATATCAAGCCAATACCGTGCCTTATTCGGTATAATTTCATCTAATCAAAAATACCGTTTGGATAGGGTTCAAACGGTATTTTTCATCATGGATTAGCGAACAAAAGTTACCACATCATCAAATGCTTGGCGCGTTTGCTCATGTTTAGGTGCTTCCGCACGATAGCCAAAAGCCACCATCGCAACCAAATTAAATTCATCACGATTTAAAATGCCTTGCTCGGCTAAATATTGGCTCATCTGCTCAGCAAACCTTGCCAGCCGATACCGCGATTGAGCCATGCGCCATTTGGCTATTGAATGCAGCCGAAGGTGCAAGTTTGACAGCCAAAGCATTGGGTAGAATGGATGTTTTTGACATTACGCGCCAGCAAGTGTTAATGCGTTTGAATTTTCAGGCAGCCTGAAAGGTTCGTTGAGATTTGTCGGGAACGCGCGTCTTGCCGCGCACCACGCTTTTAGGTTACTGGCGCGGAACGGTGAGTTCTTCATAGATACGGTAGGCACGGTTAGCGATAGCGTAACCGCACGAATGAATGCGGAAAATCACCATAGCATTCGTACGATGACCGCTTGCGTTTAATCATATAGCTGATTCAATTTTAAATCGCTATAAGGCGGCGAGCCGCAGATAGTACAAAATAGTACAGCAAGGCAAGCCAACGCTGTAGCGGTTTAAAAGTGAATGAGCTATATCTACGCGAGTTCAATTTCGTTAAAAAATAGGCAGTCTGAAAGACCATTTTGGATTTTCAGACTGCCGTTTTAAATTTTAAACGAATGAATTATTTAGCCAATTGCGTATAAATACCCGATACATCCAGCTCACCCAAATTGGCGGCAACTGCGGCACGATATTGTGCTGCTACCGTTTCCACCGCAGGCAATGACAAATTCGCTTGCGCCAACTCATTGCACGCCAAATTCAAATCCTTGCTGGCGTGTTTGAGCATAAATGCTGCAGGAAATTCTTTTGCCAATAACAACGGTTTTTTGGTTTGGAACATCGGCGAATTCATCGCTGAACCACCAATTGCTTCAGCTAATTCATTCAAATCAATGCCAAATTGTTGTCCCATCAACATGGCTTCGGCATACGCTTCGCCAAAAATTCCCAATAATGAATTTAATACCAATTTCGCGCCCGAACCCTTGCCCACATCACCAAAATGGAATGTACGTTGTCCCAATACCGCAAACACATTTTCCAAACGGGCTAATACGTCCGCCGCACCACCAAATAAAATCAACAATGTACCATTGGTTGCAGGCACAACCGAACCCGATACAGGCGCTTCCGCAAAGATGCCACCATGTTGTTCAACCAACGCTTTGATTTTCAAATTTTCAGTTGGCGACACGGTACTCATATTAACAATGATTTTACCGTTTAATTCGGCGCATACTTCAGGATTCAGAATGTCCACCGCCGCCGCATAATCAGAAACCATGAAAATCACCGCTTCATAATCGCGCACCAAATGAGCGGCATGGGCATAAATTTTGCCACCTTTGTCGGCAAATTCCTGACTTTTGGCGACATTGCGATTATAAACGCCCACGCCAATTTGATTTGCCAATAAACGAGTAACCATCGGGATACCCATTTGTCCTAAACCAATCCAGCCGATTTGTGTGATATTGCTCATAATATTGTCCTTTGTATGTAGTGGGGAAAAATACAGTCGTTTTATTTTATGGTTCAATCCACTACCCATTTAAACGACGATGACAATAGATTTTAGGCAAAAATAGGCTACCTGAAAAGGGGGGATAATGAATGTTTTAATATTCAGGCTGCCTGAATTTAATTTGCATAGTTATGATGACATGATGTTCATATAGCTGATTCAATTTTAAATCACTACAAGGCGGCGAGCCGCAGATAGTACAAATAGTACAGCAAGGCGAGCCAACGCTGTAGTGGTTTAAAAGTGAATTAGCTATATTATCCCCTAAATATATAACCCCTTATTCTTTAGCAAAAAATCAAAAATTCTTTCCCCAATTCTGATGGACTCATTATGATATCAAAACCGTTTAAATATCTATGGAAATAAAATATCATGTTGAAAAAAATGGCTTTTTCTGCCTTGTTAATGCTATTGGCTGCGTGTGGTGGTGAAAGCAAAACGGCATCGAACCAGTCTGCCCAAGCATCAAATGAGGTCAATTTACTGAATGTCTCTTATGATGTTTCACGAGATTTTTACAAAGATTATAATGAGTTATTTCATAAAAAATATAATCATATCAATATTCAGCAATCACACGGTGGCTCAAGTAAACAGGCTTTACAAGTTGCCAATGGTTTACAAGCCGATGTGGTAACCATGAATCAAAGTGCCGATATTGAAATGCTACAGAAAAAAGGACTGGTGGCAAAAGATTGGCAGCAAGCCTTTCCCAATCAAGCCGTTCCTTATACCACGACCACCGTCATGTTGGTACGCAAAGGCAATCCCAAAGCCATTAAAGATTGGGTCGATTTAGCCAATGCAGGTGTGCAATTGGTGTTGCCCAATCCCAAAACATCGGGTAATGGTCGTTATGTCTTTTTGGCGGTATATGGTGATGCGTTGAAGCGTTTGAATGGCAATCATCAGGCTGCGCATGAATTTATGCGTCAATTTTATGCTAATGCGGTGGTACTGGAAACGGGTGCGCGTGGTGCCACCACCACTTTTGTGCAACGTCAGTTAGGCGATGTATTGGTTACGGCAGAAAATGAAGCACATATTGCAATCAAGCAAAATGGGGCGAATCAATTTGAGATGGTTTATCCCCAATATTCTATTGCAGCCGATAATCCCGTTGCGGTGGTGCAAACGGTTACCAGCAAAAAAGGCAACAGCGAACCTGCCAAACTGTATTTAGACTATTTGTGGAGCAAAGAAGCACAACAATTGGCTGCTGAATTGTATTTACGTCCTACCGATGCCGAAGTATTGGCAAAATACAGTGAACGGTTTCCCAAAATCGAGCTGTTTCGTGCCAATGACGTGCTGGGTAGCTGGGATGACATCATGAAAACATATTTTGCTGATGGTGGCGTGTTTGACCAAATTTATCAGAAAAAATAATTGTTTATTTTGATAGCTGTATTGACAATCTGATTATCTTGTCAATACAAATTCTAAAAAAAGATGGTGGGCATAAATCCACCATCTTTATTTTTCCATATTAAGGGTTAAAACCACCAGCTTTTAGCTGGTCAGCTTTAGCTTTTAATTTTATGATTATGCCATATTAGGAGAGTAATAATGGATTACAGATATGGCAGCCATACAG
>JBHARQ010000130.1:0-10148 GCA_041831015.1 Simonsiella sp.
AATGAAGAGACAAAAACATGGTTTGCAGAAGGACAAAATATTTTCTTGAAAGAACATTATGGTAATTTATTGGTTATGAATCAAAGTGATGTTATATTTGCTGAGATAGAAAATTTTAGTAATGGTAGTTTAGGAATTAAGTTAAATCATCATAATGAAGCTCCAACATTAAAAATGGATATCCCACCTCTTTCATCTCTCAAAGAA
Organism: Simonsiella sp.; assembly: GCA_041831015.1. Classification (GTDB taxonomy): domain Bacteria; phylum Pseudomonadota; class Gammaproteobacteria; order Burkholderiales; family Neisseriaceae; genus Simonsiella. Next base: position 208 of record JBHARQ010000130.1, read on the forward strand.
AATGCTCAACAAAGCATTTCATACGCATCATGGTTTGATGATGATAATGGCGTAGAGAATCTATCGTTTAGCTTAACGATGGCAAACGGTTCGACATTGCCAAGCTGGGTATCGCACAATGGCAATCAAGCAACTTTAAAACCTGATTTTGATGCAGCTGGTACATACGGATTACGTTTAACCGCAACCGATGCAGACGGTTTAAGTCAATCTATGGACTGGCAGCTGACTGTTGAAAATCAAAACCGCGCACCAACGGTATCAGGTAGTGTAAGCGAGCAGAAATTGACGGTGGGTCAAGATTGGCAATATCAATTACCTGTTTCATTTAGTGATTTGGACAAAGATGAAACGGCGCAATTAAATTATCATTTGGCAATGACCGATGGTTCAGCAGTTCCTGATTGGTTGAAATATGATGCGCAAACGCAAACTTTGAGCGGTAAAGCTGATGTGTCGGGTAATTTGAATGTGAATGTGATTGCAACTGACCCACATAACGAAACAGCAAGTTTGTCAATTAGTTTACTAGTAGCTAATGCAATTCCAACCACGACCGTAGGCGTTACCAAAACGGGTTCGTACCGAAATGATACATTGAAAGGTACGAACGGAAATGATGTGCTGGATGGTGGTAATGGCAATGACATTTTGGAAGGTGGTAAAGGTAATGACCGACTGATTGGTGGTAATGGCAATGATACCTACATTTTCAATTTAGGCGATGGGCAAGACCGTATCAAAGATACTGCAGGTTCAGATACTTTGAAAATGAAGGGATTGAATGTGGATGATTTATCGTTTAGTCGTGATGGTCGTCATTTGACGATTAAATCGTTGATTAGCGATGATCGTATTACGATTGAGGATTATTATGCAACTCCAATGCCAAATAATCCAATTAATTCATTCATGCCGAATTTCACATTAAATAATAAAAATAAAATTAATTTCTTTACATTTGATAATGGTAAGACTTTGACTTATTACCAAGTAGATGCTATGGTTCATGAGCAAATGCAAGCAAATCATTCTATTTTGTAAGAAATTAAGCTAAATAGACCGTTTTATTTGTACGAAAAAAGGGAAAGGATTATGACATCTTTTCCCTTTGTTTTGTAATGCGGACGGTTCCGCGCCACAAACTGAAAAGCGTGGTGCGCGGCAAGACGCGCGTTCTGGCTTGATTGGCTTTTATTTTAATGGCAAGCTGGCTTCTACCATACTGGTATCACGCGGATGTTGGCTTAAGGTAAAGCCTAGTTTTAATGCGAGTTTTTGCATGGCATGGTTGTTTGCCAGTATTTCTGCGCGCATGGTTTGGAAACCTTGTTGTTTGGCGCGTTCAATCAGGCGTTCCATTAAGCGTTTGCCCACGCCGCGTCCATGCACTTCGTCCAGTAGGCTGATGCCAAATTCGCAACTGTCGCCCGAGCGGTCGGCGGTGTAGTTTGCCATTGCCAATGGGCGCAAATCGGCATCGTGCAGTAGTAAGGCAAATTCTCGCGCATAATCCACTTGCGTGAGTCGTGCCAATAATGCTGGAGCTAAATCTTTGGATTTGCTGATAAATCGCATTTCACGGCTGGCATCGCTCATCAGGGCAACGTGTTTTTTAATCAAATCGGCATCTTCAGGACGAATCGGACGCATGAATAATTTGCCTGATTTAATCAATACGATTTCTTCATATTCAAAAGGATAAGGGGCAAATGTATTGCGCTGTAAATGGGGTTCGGCGGTGAGTTGGATTTTGGGGTCAAAGCCGCACAAGCCGCGTTTGGGCTCGTGAACCAGTGCGATATTCAGCGATGCAATTTCAGGCAGCCTGCATAAAATATCGGCGGTTTCCAGCAACCAATCTTGCCAAATCACATTCGGTAAATCCAAATCGTGCAATGCTTTTGCCACCACATCGGGCGTGAGCGGTGGTAGCATGGACACGGTTTGTTCGCCCACTTGTAAACTCAATACTTGTCCAAATTGCGCTTGTTGCGCCCAGTTTAAGACGCATTGTGGCTGCTGGACTTTGGCAGTTTGAATGTGTAATGCTGAAAAAACGTGTTCAATCAAATCTTTAGAAATGGGTAATAACGGGCGTAAATGTTTTTGCAAGCCTTCTAGCGCGTGGTCTAATAATTGTAATGTGTTTGATTTTTCGTGAGATTCGGTGGTGGGGGCGGGCGGCGCAAGTTGTTCGTGTAACACGGCGGCGGTTTGAGCAGCTTCGCGGTAATCGTAAAATGATGTGGTGTAATGGCGTGTTTGCCGATATTCACGATAACGATTTAATTGCACGCAAGCATCTAAAGCATGTTCAGGCTGCCTGAAATGTAAATTTTTATTTTGATTAAATAATTTACGCGTTTCTTCATTGTCTGCGCTGCCCAGCCAAGCCATTAATAAAGGTTTTTTGGGATAACGCGATTGCAGCGCACCCACCATTTGCGCCACACGGCGACTGTCGGCGGTGTTTGCGCCTGCGTAAATCAGGCAAACGGCGTCCATTTGCTCATCTTGCAAAAACAATTCGGCTGCCGTTTGAAACACGCTGGGCGCGGTGTCCGCCGACACATACAACGGATTGGTGGTGGGCAATTTATGCGTTAAACATTTTGCCAATGCCCGATTGGTTGCTGCGCTGGCATGAGCCAATTCTAAACCCATGCGCGGCAATGCTTTGAGTGATAACGCGCTGATTTGCGGCGTATTACTGATGATGCCCAAACGTTGCCCATTCACACCTACGCCCGTATGTAATAATTTCGCTACCGTCAAAAATTCAGACAAAGTTTGTACGGTGAAAATTTTATTGCGTTCAAGGGCTTGATTAAATAACTGTTCTTGTTCGCCTTCAGGCAGCGTGTTCAGCACAAACACCGATTGATGACGCGAAATTGCCGTGAGCGCACTCAACAATTCACGCGTATTATCCAAAGTGCTGATGTGTACCAACAGCGCATCTGTCCCTTCTTCCGCCGCGATAAAATCCAAAATCTGCCCCGTACTCACCGTATTATTATGCTGCGGATTCAACGTGATAAAACGGCTAAACGTCATACCACGCGCTTGAGCGTAATTCAACATACAATCCGCAATCCCTGCCGACTGCCCCACATACGCACAACTACCCGCTTGGCGGTGAAACAAACCTTCCAAACCAGCAGTCGTTACCGTTAAAAAGCGGATATTTAATTTTTCTGCTGTTTCCGCAGCACGTTCCAATTTGGCGCGAATTTGCGGCGTCATCTGCTCCAAATCGTTAATCACAATCACATTTTTCACTGCTGCTTTCGCCGCATCACGCACAATCGCCGCAATTTTTTCAGCAGACAAAATCACCACCGCCGTATCTGCTACCATTTCCTCTGCCAATTCCGTCAAACTGGCATACGATTTCATGCCACCGATGGTTTTATGTTGCGAATTAATTGGGATAATTTGCGGTGCAGCTTGATACGTTAAAAGCTGTCCAAACACGGCGCGACCCAGACTGCCATAACGGTCTGATGCGCCTACAACCGCAATCACATGCGGATGAAATAAAGCAGATAAAATGTGCATAATACGTTCCTTTTTTACCGTTCAGGCTGCCTGCGCTGTGTGAAAACTCATGGGCAGCTTTAAAAATCACAATGCAATTATCTCAAAAACGCGGCGTCTTGCCGCCGCACCCACGCTTTAGCGCGTGGCACGAAACCGTGAGCATTTCAACATTCATCTGATTCCGAAATCTCTACCGTGCCCACCAAACCCACATACACACGCGGCGCACCTATTTTAGGATACGTTTCCAAATCCACCACAAACGAGCGATTTAAATCCTGATGGGCAGCGATTTGCGCCCAAATAGACACCATATCCCCATCGTCTGCTGTAAACACCGCATAATTTTGCGGCGCAATCCACACATCAAACATATTATCAGGCAATGCTGCATCGGTAGAAACCAATTTGCCAAATGTGATGTTCACTTTGTCGGCATCAATATATTGATACACGCCATACAAAGTAGGGCTGAATGCGGATAAATTAGGCGGATTTGCCAGCCATTGAGCGCGTAACTCTTGAGCGCATGACTGTGCCTGTGCACGCGATACAATCGCAGACAAGCCAGCCACACGGAAAATAGGTAACGTACTGATTTCCATAAATTGAATCCTACATGCGCATTAAAAAATGACGAATCATCAACGGAATAATTTGATAAACATTTAAAATGGATAAGAAAAACCAAGTTAAACAAATCAAAAAAGTCATTTGAATTTGCGCCAAACTAAACACATGAATCGGCTCACGCGCCATCACCCGATGCAATGCCAATAAAGCCATAATCACTAATTGCAAACCATACCAATTCAACGGATTAAACACATATAAAAACAGCAATCGTGTTGAGAACATCGGCGTATAGCCTTCAGGATATTTCAGCCACAGCAAAAATGCCAGCAATGCAAACGCAGCGTGCATCACCACCCCCGACACCGCAAACAGCGTCAGCCAACCACCCACTTCTGGGCTATGCCATGTCATCACACGTGGATTGCCTTCACTATCGGGCGTGGGTAGCCGTTTCACATCATTGACAAAAAAGAAAATGCTGCCAATAAATATATAAAAATGAACCAGATATAAATTAGCCTGATGGGTAATCCCCATCACATTCGGTAACACATGGGCTGAAAATCCACCCACCGTCAGCCACACCGCCACCGCAAACCACAACCAATGAAATTGATGTTTACGAATGGCTTGCACACAAAAAATGGCTGTAATAATACTAATTGCCAAAATATTCAATGGCATAATAATTCCGTCATAATGAATTGATAAAATTCAGGCAGCCTGAAATTATTTGAGCTGTCCCGTTTTTTCTAATTGGGTTAATTCTGCCAATGCTTGAGCCGCAGATGGATTGCCAGCACGAGCGGCTTTTTTAAACCAATATTTTGCCAATTTGATATTTCGTTTCACACCCATACCAGTGGCGTAACGCATGGCAAGATTGTTTTGAGCATCTGCATGTCCTTGTTTTGCCGCTTTTTGATACCAAACAAAGGCTTGCTGATAGTCTTGCGTGGTGCCGCGCCCTGATGCGTGGAAAAAAGCGGTCATAAATTGCGCGTCTGCCAAACCTTGCTGGGCGGCTTTGGTGTACCATTTTAAGGCTTCAGCGTCATTTCGTTCCACACCCAAACCTTCCTCATACAAAACGGCAATATTGTTTTGCGCGGTGGCATCGCCTTTTTCTGCCAAAGGTTTTAATAATTCAAAGGCTTTGGCATGATTTTGTTGTTGCACGGCTTGTACAGCTTGTGTGTAAATTGCTTGATGGGCTGATGGGGACGATTTGGGGGCTGCCTGAACGCTGAAACTTGCCGCCACGCACATTGACAATATCGTGATTTTAAAATATTTCTGCATCATTATGGTAACTCCAACCATGCTTGCGGATTCACCGTTTCATATTTCCAAATGCGCCATGCACCAAACGCGCTGCGATAGCCAAACCATACGGTTACCAATGTCATGGTCAGAAAACCTGCACCAAATAATAAAATCAATGGCACACTCACAATCGTGGCAATCAGCGACACCCAAAAGGTGCGGATAATGTATTGTGTGTGGTCGCGGTAAATGCTGTCGCCCCATTCAGTTTGTTTCAAATATGCCAAAATCAGCGTAATAATGGGTGTAATCACCACACCAAAGAAAAACAAGCCATTGAGCGCGTACATAATCAGCAGATATTTTCGCGCCACAGGGTCAATGCGTGATGGGGGAAGTTGTTGTGTATTCATTTATTAAATCCTTGTGTATTTAAAATGATGTTTTTTTAATTAAATTCATATTTTAGGCAGCCTGAATATTATTCAGTTGCCACATCAACCGTTTGCGCGTTTAATGATTTCAGCGCATTGGGCGAGACAGCAACCAAAAAACCACGTTTGCCGCCATTAATGTAAATCACAGGTAAATCCCACACTGTGCGTTCTACAAATACGGGCAATTTGGTTTTGGTGCCAAATGGGCTGGTGCCACCCACTAAATAACCTGTCCATTTATTGGCTTGATTGGGGTCGGCGGGGTCAATGTGTTTCATGTTTAATTGGCGAGCCAGATTGCGCGTGGAAATCTGCTTATCGCCGTGCATTAAGACAATTAAACCTTGTTTTTGCTCATTTTGTAACACGATGGTTTTAACCACCGCGTGTTCGTCCACACCCAGACATTGCGCTGAATGTGCGGTACCGCCGCGTTCTTCATAAACATATAAATGCGGTTGGAACTCAATGCCTTGTTCGCGTAAAAAGCGAATGGCGGGGGTAATGGGATAATCAGGTTTTGCCATAAATTCAATTCAATTTTGAAAACGAGAAAGCAGAATTTTAGCATTTTTGCGCGTATAATCTGCAATTTTCCATACTTTAACATAAGGATTGTTACCATGAGTAAAACCATTATTCACACCGACCATGCTCCTGCTGCCATCGGCGCATACAGCCAAGCGGTTCGCGCAGGTGATACGGTGTATTTAAGCGGTCAAATTCCGCTTGTCCCTGAAACGATGACGTTGATTTCTGACACGGATTTTGCAGCACAAAGCCATCAAGTGTTTAAAAATTTACGCGCGGTATGTGAAGCGGCTGGTGGTAGTTTGGATGATATTGTCAAAATTAATGCGTATTTGACTGATTTGTCTCATTTTGCCACGTTTAATGAAGTGATGGCGCAATATTTTACGCAACCTTACCCAGCGCGCGCGGCAGTAGGCGTGGCAAGTTTGCCGCGTGGTGCTTTGGTGGAAGCGGAAGGCGTGATGGTGTTGAATCAAAAATAAAATATTGTTAATTTGAATTCCAGTACACGATAAAATGGAGCGGCGACGGCTCGTCGCCATGTTTCAAATACGCCATCAATTTCATTTTGATGAAATTCAATCGTTGGCGACGAGCCGTCGCCGTTCCATGTGGTGCTATTTAAATTTTCTCGTGTACCGAAAATTTAAATGAAACAGGCTGCCTGAAAATCATGTTCCGATTTTCAGGCAGCCTTTTGAGCTTTTTAGTATCTGATGATGTTGAATGAACCACTCACCATGACTACGAGCGCAGCGTGGGTGCGGCGGCAAGACGCCGCGTTCTGGTCAATATTCAAGTAATCTGTGAATAGGGACTAACCCATTCAAATTACAACGGCAATAAACCCACACCAAATGCAGAAATCCCTGCATGAGCCGTAACCACAGGGCTAATAGGATAAGCTGGTAAACCACTCAAATTATTACGGTCTGCTAATACATTGACAAAATCTTGGTGGATTTTCATATCGCCAGAATACAGGGTAAAGACGTAGTAATCACGCGTTGCGGTGATTTCACGCACACGGTCAGATAGGGCAATAATGGAACGGTTAATCGTCATAATTTTATCTGCCACCACCGCACGACCTTCTCTGTCCACTTGAATCAATGGTTTAATTTTAAACAAATTGGCAACAAATTGTGATGCAAATGACAAGCGACCATTTTTCACCAAATACGTCAAATCATTCACGCCAAATAATACATGGCAATCACGGCGCATTTCTTCTAAACGTTCAAGAGTTTGTTCAATTGTCATGCCTTGTTTTAGGCATTTGTCTGCTTCTAAAGCCATCAAGCCTTCGGTAAACGTCCCCGTGCGACTGTTAAAGACATGTACGCGTACTTTTCCTTGTAATAGTGGAATCATATCAATGACTTGTTGATATGTTTTACTCAAAGCAGAAGACATGGCAATGAATAAAATATCTTCATAGCCTTCATCTTGCAATGCCAAGAAAAATTTGATTAATTCCAAACGTGATGGGGGAGATGATTTGGGTAATTTATCAGGATTTTGATTTACCCATTCGACAAAGCGGTCATTATTAATAAATTCTGGGCTATCAATATAGGTGTTTTCACCTAAAATCACTTTGAGTCGCAAAATGCGAATATCATGTTCAAATGGATAGTAGTCTAATCCTGATGTAGACATGGCAACAACAACGGCTTTGCTCATTCCAAAAATCCTTATTTAATAATTTTGTTAATGATGGCGTATCCATAAATCAATTAAGCCATCTAGATTGAAATGGATTTTACATTTTTTTGCACATACTGACCAGTTTATTCTTGTGCAGAATGAATTTCTTGCAACAATTTATTCAGAAAACGTCCTTGTCGTACGCATTCCGCCGCTTGATGCCATTGTTCTGATTGAAACGCAGTCTGAAGTTGTTGATATAAATGTTGTTGTTCAGCCGTAATGGTTTGGGCAAGTTGGTTTAATGCGGCGGCATCATTGTCCATTTTGGCGTCCATGAAGGTTTCGCGCCATTCCATTTGTTGCATGAGAAATTCGGGTGCAAATTGAGTATGTTCGGGCGCATCGGCATCAATACCTTGTTTTTTCAATAAATAGGCGGCGCGGTCAAGCGGATTTTGTAACACGCGATAGGCTTCGTTGAGTGTGGCGGTCATCATCATCGCTTGTTTTTGCTCAAAGCTGGAGGCGGCGGCAAATTTGTCAGGATGGAATTGTGCGGCAAGGGCGCGATAGGTTTGTTCTAATGTGGCGGTATCAATGGCGTAATTTTCAGGCAGCCTGAAAAGGGTAAAATAATTGCTCATAATAAATAACGATTCTCTTGTGATAATGTGATAAATGGATTTCAGGCAGTCTGAAATTCATTTCATTTTAATTAAAAAATATTTTCTGAATATGGCATCATAAAACCATCACGCAGATAACGCAATTTTTGTTAAAATAATCGCTATTTTTGTTTCCTTGAGAACTGCCATGTCAGACGATAGCAAATTATTGCCGCATCGCACCGCGATTGACCAAATTGACCAGCAAATCTTGCAGTTAATGAATGAACGTGCCAAACACGCGCGCGCTATTGGCGAGCTAAAAGGCACAGGCGTGGTGTATCGCCCAGAACGCGAAGCGCAAGTATTACGCCGCATCAAAGATTTAAACGAAGGCCCCCTACCTGATGAAGCGGTGGGGCGTTTATTTCGTGAAATCATGAGTGAATGTTTGGCGGTAGAACGTCCTTTAACGATTGCCTATTTAGGGCCCGAAGGGACGTTTACCCAACTGGCAGCCATGAAACATTTTGGACACGCTGCCCATACCGTGCCTTGCACAACGGTAGATGACAGCTTGCGTTTGGTAGAAGCACGTCAAGCAGATTATGTGGTTGCGCCTGTGGAAAATTCTACCGAAGGTTCGGTTGGGCGCACATTGGATTTGTTGGTGTCATCGCCATTGCAAGCGTGTGGCGAAGTGGTATTGCGTATTCATCACCATTTCTTACGCGCTCAATATACTGATTTTTCAGAATTAGATGTGGTGTACGCGCATTCACAGGCTTTGGCGCAATGCCAACATTGGCTGACCAAACATTTGCCTGAACATGTGAGCCGTATTGCCGTGTCTAGCAATGCAGAAGCCGCGCGTTTGGCAGCGCAAAATCCGCAAGCAGCAGCGATTGCCAGCCAAGCCGCAGCAGAAATTTACCGCCTCAATAAAATTGCCAATAATATTGAAGACGAACCCAATAACACCACACGCTTTTTGGTACTGGGACATCAAGACACCACGCCAAGCGGTAAAGACAAAACCTCTTTGGTTGTGGGTGCGCCGCATCGCGTGGGAACGGTCTATCATATTTTAGAACCGCTCACCAAAGCAGGCATTTCCATGACCAAATTTGAAAGCCGACCCAGTCGTGCGAATTTGTGGGAATATGTGTTCTTTATTGATATTGAAGGACATTATTTGGACGAAAAAGTTCAGGCTGCTTTGAATGAATTGCGTGAACGCGCCGTATTTGTCAAAGTCATTGGGGCGTATCCTGTTGCGGTATTGTGATGATTTTATTTAGAAATAACGGCAACTTGTTCCCTC